>CAZRJZ010000139.1:0-1481 GCA_964600465.1 uncultured Rickettsiales bacterium | reverse complement strand
CAATGGTGGATACGGGGCGTTACCAGCTCGTAAAAGCGAAACTCTCCAGCTCATTGGACGCTGCGGGATTAGCGGCGGGCGCGACCATTAGCACTACGAACGCCACTACGGAGGTGAATAAATATTTAAGCGCCAATTTCAACGGCTATATGGGCGCGACCTTACAGCAGGTCGATGTGGCGCAGAACGCGGACTCAACCGTGCTGACGCTTTCGGCCACCGCAACGCTTCCCACTACTTTTATGCGTATTGTCGGAGACACAACCATGAGTGTTGCGGCGCAATCGGAAATCAGCCGGGAAAGCCGGGGGCTGGAATTGGTGATGGTACTGGATAACACAGGGTCAATGGCCGGATCAAAACTAACCAGTTTAAAATCCGCCGCTACCGATATGGTGAATATTCTCTACGGTGGGCAGGATACGGTGGATAATTTATGGATTGGGCTGGTGCCTTTTTCTCAAGCCGTAAATATCGGTTCCAGCCGGACTGCCTGGGTAAGCACGGATAGTTTTAACTGGGGGCCAACCAGCTGGGGGGGGTGTGTGGATGCGCGTGAAGCCAGTGGGCGCGACGTCACGGACGATCCGCCGTCGGTGGCAAAATTCCCGCGCTATTACTGGCTGTGTGATACGAATAACAAATGGTATGGCACCAATTCTTCGCACAGTAACTGTCTTACCGGATCAGGGTTTCAATATAAATCCGGTCTTGGCAGTTCGCTTGGACCTAATAAGCAATGTCCGCAAACCGTGACGCCTCTGACGGCGAGTAAAGCCACGATTCTAAATAGCATCAATAACATGAATGCCGTCGGCAATACCCATATCAATTTAGGCGCCGCATGGGGGTGGCGGATGCTTTCGCCGCGCTGGCAGGGATTGTGGGGAGGTGAGATGAATGCCAATGGCCTGCCGCTGGCTTACAATACGCCGCTTATGAACAAAGCCGTGATTATCATGACCGATGGCGATAATACCATGGATAACACTAATCACACGGCGTACTGGTATTTGAGTAATGGCAAACTGGGGACCACCAATAGCACCGCCGCCGTCACCCAGATGAATAGCCGTTTATCGCAAGTGTGCAGTTCCATGAAGGAGAATAATATTATTGTTTATACCATTTCCTTTGGCACAGTGAGCAGCTCCAGCGCTACCATGCTTAGAAACTGCGCCTCGCAGGAGGAGTTTTATTTTCCCTCCCCCACCGGCTCCGATCTTCAGGCGGCTTTCCACGCGATTGGAGATTCACTGGCGAGCTTACGGTTAAGCAAGTAAATTTTAAAGCGTGCTGGCGGCTTTAACCGTATTGGCAAGTAGGCAGGCAATGGTCATGGGGCCAACGCCGCCAGGAACCGGCGTAATGGCTCCGGCGATTTTTGAGCATTGTTCATAGTCTACGTCGCCTACCAGCTTCGTTTTTCCATCAGCCAGCGTGATACGGTTAATGCCGACGTCGATGACCGTGGCGCCTTC
>CAZRJZ010000138.1:0-4585 GCA_964600465.1 uncultured Rickettsiales bacterium | reverse complement strand
CTAGTGCTGCGAGTTTTAAGCTGCAAAACATTCTTGGCGTGCGCACGAAATTCTTTATCGGCCTGGGCAAACACCCGGTAGGTGCGGCCAAATTTGTTGAAATCATTCACGTAAACCGAACCAAGGTAAATCTGCATCGTGGCAAATACATCCGTCATGGAAAGCCCAAGCTGCTTGGCACGCACGCGGTCGATCTCCACGTCCAGCTGTGGAACGTTAATGCCATACAAGGAGTACACGCCACCTTGCGGATCAAACACCGGCGATTTACGGGCTTCGGCAATAACCGCGTTCTTTACCGCATCCAGCGCCTCGTATCCCATATCCGCACGGTCTTCGATCTGAAGTTTTGCGCCGCCCGTGGTGCTTAACCCCCGCACCGGCGGTGGCGGCAAGGCGAGCACCGGGAAGGCTTCCTGGATATTCATAAAAAACTGCCCCATCAGCGCACCGGAGGCAGCTTGCGCCGAAAGATCCGGCGTTGTGCGTTCTTCAAAAGGCTTTAACTTCACAAAAGCGATGCCGGAACTCGGGCTGTTGGTAAATCCTTTAATCGATAATCCCGGAAAGGCGATTGCCCCCTCCACCGCCGGATGTTTTAACATAATATCCGACATTTTTCGGATCACCGCTTCCGTACGATCCAGGGTTGCGCCATCGGGGAGCTGGGCAAAACTAATTAAATATTGCTTATCTTGCGGGGGAATAAACCCTTTAGGGGTTACTTGAAACAACAGGACCGTGGCTGCGATCAATACCCCATAGATACCGCCCATTACCCCTTTGTGCGCCAACGCGCCTTGCACACCGTAAGAATAACGCCCTGCGCTGGTTTTAAAAAACCGGTTGAACCGGTCAAACCCTTGCGGCTCCCCTGCCACCGGCGGCAAGAGCGCAAAACGTGCCGCTTTAATAAGTCCAAGCGCGATGAGCAGTCCGAAAACTGCGGTCAACACCATACCCACGACACCCATTACCGCGCTAAAACCAACCGTAGCCACAATCAACCACAACGCCAACGCTTTGATAACCAGGGTCAGCAGCGCCGCTGCAAACCATTTCCACGCCGAGAATAATCCGCCGAATATTTTTTCAATCACCCTGGTGAGTTTATCGGAACGCTGACCATGAGGTTTTAGCAGAACAGCCGAAAGCGCCGGACTGAGAGTTAGCGAATTAAACGCCGAAATCACGGTAGAGATAGCAATAGTAAGCGCAAACTGCTGATAGAACTGACCGGTCAGGCCGCTCATAAACGCAATCGGCACGAACACCGCAATCAAGGTTAAGGCAATGGCGATAATAGGACCGGATACTTCGCGCATCGCCTGATAAGTGGCATCTGTTGGAGAGAGGCCGGATTCAATATTCCGCTCCACGTTTTCTACCACCACAATCGCATCGTCCACCACAATACCGATGGCAAGCACCAGTCCGAACAAGGAAAGCGTGTTAATGGAAAAACCAAACACATACATGAAACCGAATGTGCCAATGATAGAAACCGGAACCGCAAGCAGCGGAATAATCGAAGCGCGCCATGTTTGTAAAAATACGATCACCACTAGCACCACCAGCGCCACCGCCTCAAGCAGCGTATGGATAACGGCTTTGATGGAGTCGCGCACAAACACCGTAGGATCGTAGACAATTTCGTAATCCAGGCCCGGCGGAAAACTCTTCTTTATATTCACCATGGCAGCGCGTACATCGTTGGAAATCTGGATGGAATTCGCGGTAGGTTCCTGAAAAATGGGAATGGCCACCGCGGGCGTGTTATTAAGCAGCGAGCGCAGCCCGTACTCCGATGCGCCAAGCTCCACACGCGCCACGTCTTTTAAGCGCGTTACAGCGCCTTCCGAGTCCGCTTTAACAATAATTTCGGCAAACTCTTCCTCCGTTTGCAGCCGGCCCCGCGCGTTCACGCTCAGTTGAATCTCTACGTCCTTGGCGTAAGGCGGTCCGCCGATAATACCGGCAGCCACCTGGGCGTTTTGCTCGCGTATGGCGTTAACCACGTCGGTTGCCGCCAGATTACGCGCCGCCAGTTTTTCCGGATTCAACCAAATCCGCATAGCGTAATCACCGGAGCCGAACACACCTACCTGCCCTACGCCAAGCACACGCGCCAGACGATCTTTTACGTTCAGCACCGCGTAATTACGCAAATAAAGCATATCGTACCGCGCATCGGGCGAGGTCAGATGCACCACCATGGTTAAATCCGGTGAGCGCTTGGAAGTGGTAACGCCAAATTGGCGCACCTCGTTAGGCAGCCGCGGCAAAGCGCGGGAAACCCGGTTTTCCACCAGCTGCTGGGCTTTATCCGGATCAGTTCCGATTTTAAATGTGATTGTCAAACGCATGACGCCATCGGAAGTCCCTTGCGAAAACATGTAAAGCATGCCTTCAACGCCGTTGATTTGCTCCTCAAGCGGCGCAGCCACCGTTTCTGCAATCACTTTCGGGTTAGCGCCGGGATATTGCGCGGTAACTTCCACAGTCGGCGGCGTTACATCGGGATATTCGGAGATCGGCATAAGCGGCAGGGTAATCAACCCGCCTAATAATATCAGCAGTGAAAGCACCGCAGCGAAAATCGGTCTGTCGATGAAAAAACGCGAAATATTCATTCAACAACTTTCTCTTCGCTTTGACGCGCATTGTCTGAAGGCGAAAGCGCCGCTGCAGGAGCATCCATGGCCACAAGAACCGGCGCCACCGGCTGGCCCGGCATCATGATGCGCTGCATGCCGTCGACGATAATTTTCTCGCCCGGATTCAGGCCTGACCCGATAATCCGTAAACCGTCCGCAATACCGTCCAGTTTCACTTCCCGGCGTTCCGTGGTGTTATCATTTTTCACGATAATCACGAATTTCTTGCTCTGGTCCGTGCCTATCGCGCGCTCGGCAACCAGCAAGGATTTGACCGGCACGGCATCGGCCAAGCGCACCATGGCGAATAATCCAGGAATAAGAGCGCCGTCTGCATTATCAAAAACCGCACGCACGCGAATGGTTCCGGATGAAACATTGATTTGGTTGTCGAAGGATTGCACATGGCCTTCATAAACTTTGCCGCTATTTCCAGAAAGCCCGAGCTGCACCGGAATATCTTTTACTTTTTCCGGATCAACGCTCGCCGGCTGCATAAAGCGCACAAATGTCTGCTCATCCACATCAATGTCCGCATAAATAGGCGAAATAGAAACCACGCTAGTCAGAACCGGCGCGTTAGGGCCTGCCACCACCAGATTGCCCATAGTGACTTCGGCGCGGCTCACACGGCCTGCAATCGGCGATTTGATAACGGTGTATTCATACTCAAGCTTCGCGTGGGTAAGATCGGCGCGGGCAACCTCTACGTCGTTGCGACGTTGGTCATAAAGCCGCTGCGGGATGGTTTTATCGGAAACCAATACTTTTGCACGCCTGAAATCCGCCTCTGCAAGCGCTGCCTTTGCTTGCGCTGCCTGCAACGCGGCGGCGTAGGGTTTTTGATCGATAGTAAAGAGCGCCTGCCCTTCACTGACCAATTCCCCCTCCCGGAAATGAATTTTCTCGATCGTGCCGGATACGCGTGGACGCACCGTCACGCTATCAACGGCAACCAGCCTTCCGGAGAAATCCCGCCATTGCCTTATGTCGCGCTCAAGAACTTCCGCCACATTGACCTGCATGGGACCGTTGCCCCCACCAGCCGCAGGATTCTGAGGAGTCAAATACTCATAGACAAAATAGCCGGCAATCGCCAACGCCCCAAGAAAAATAATGAACCTGAAATTAGTGCGTGGCATGCTCGCTAGACCTTCACAAATATACTTGAAATTCTCTAAATAGACAGATGAGACATAAACATGCAGCATGGTTTATGCTTCTGTTTTTCTGGCACAAGCCAAAATATTTTCAAGGAGACAACAACGACTTCACCCGTTACCCCAGCCATTTTTTATTATTATGTTGCTCACGTTCGCGTTGCTGATTCTGACGAACGGCAAAAGGCTGGTCATCCGGCATCACCGAATCTCCGGGAGAAACGGAAATGGCTGCCTGCTCAGCGATTTTTGCGTTTTCGGCCATCATCGCGCTCCCTTTTTGGTGGAGTCCTTTAAGCGTTTTACCAAGCGCTTTAGCGAGGGCTTCCGCATCGGGAGGCAATCCACCTTTCCATGCCGCTTCCGATTTTTCTTTGCGGGTAGCGGGTCTCTCCATCTCCGCATTCTGCCCCGCCAGCAATACCGCTGCATTCCGGCGCTCACGCAAAATAATCCGATCTTCATTGCGTTGCGCGTAAACGCCCTGGCCGGCAGCTCTGTCATCCGCGGTTAAGTCTAAGTTCTGGCGGCGTTGCTTAGCGGCGGTAGTGCTGGCGCGACGTTTCTTTTTGCGGCGCTTTCTACCCTGCTCATTAGCATTATCAAGCGCCGCCATTTCGGCAGCTTCTTCGCTCTGACGCTCGGCATCCTGCTGCTGCTCCATAGCAGAAAAGGCTTGCTCAAGCCCACCTTTTAGCGTTTCCATCAGGCGGTCTACAGTATTTCCTTTCAACTCATTCCAATGCTCAGGCTGCTGCGTAATATCGG
>CAZRJZ010000137.1:0-4629 GCA_964600465.1 uncultured Rickettsiales bacterium | reverse complement strand
GGCCATTGAAGATAATCTTGCCAAACTCGGCAGTAATTTGCTGATCGTTACGCCCGGCAGCCGCGAAAAAGGCGGAGCGCGCAATACCGTCTTTTTCAAGCTTATGGAAGCCGATGCAAAAGCAATCGCGCAATTGCCTAGCGTTAGCGCGGTCGCTCCTTCTACGCGCGCGTCCCAAATGCAGGTGCAGGCGGGAAAAACGAATTGGACCACGCAAATATTTGGTGTGACGGGCGATTATTTTCCGGTGCGTAACTGGGAAATCGCGCAAGGCAGTAATTTTGGCGTTCGTGATATGCGGTTCGGCGCGCGCGTGGCTATTATCGGTAGCACGCTGGCGCAAAAACTTTTTAAGGAAGAAAGTCCGCTTGGCCGTATCATCCGAGTCAATACGTTGTCATTTCACGTAATTGGCCTTCTGGCCTCCAAAGGCGCGGGATTTGACGGGCGCGACCAGGATGACGCTATGTTTATTCCCTTGATTGCGGCAAATCGTAAATTACGGTTGCAAGGATTTCTCACTGATGCCGTTCCTGTCATCTACGTGCAGGCGGTGAGCAAGGAGAAAATCGAGATGGCGCAGGAGGAAATGACTCAACTCCTGCGTGCGCGCAGCAATGTGGCGGAAAAGGATCCGGATCCTTTTACTATCAGAAGCTTGACTTCTATTTCCCAGACCATGACCGAGACATCCAGCGCACTCTCTTTACTGCTTGGCGCTATTGCATCTATTTCGCTTGTGGTTGGAGGGATTGGTATTATGAATATCATGCTGGTAACGGTCACCGAGCGCACACGGGAAATTGGCATCCGCAAAGCGCTTGGCGCTAAGGATAGTTCCATACAAATGCAATTTCTTCTGGAGGCGGTTATGATCGCGACAATAGGCAGTATTATAGGGCTTCTTGTAGGTGCAGGGGGAGCATTGGCGGCGCATTATAAGTTTGGCTTACCAGTGGATATATCAATATGGTCGGTGATTATGTCGATTGGGGTAGCGGGTCCCGTGGGTGTGCTTTCCGGACTCTATCCGGCGCGGCGCGCAAGTAAGTTAGAGCCTATTGAAGCCTTGCGGCAAGTGGGCGCGTGAGTAGAATGTGACCGAAGGGGATGGAGGGGGGTATGGGCAACGATTTAAAACAGCGCAGCAATGATTTCAGCGCCAAAAAGCAGTGGCCGCAGATCTCTAACCAGCTCTTCGATCAGGCGGTACAACGATGCTTTTTTCTTGGCGCTCTTTCCTGGGGGGCATTGGCGTTCGCTTTTGTCCTATCGCTAATTCATAGGGCTGGAAAAATATACGCCCTTAACAACGTTGAAGCCTACTCTGCTGATTTGTACGCCTTCGTTATGACGGGCGCTTCGGGGGTGGCGCTTTTTGGTGTGTGGGAAACGGTGAAGGCAGGAAAATTTGCTTATAATCAAGTGGTACAGCCGCAAGATATGCGCCGAATGAAGCTCATCCGGCGTAAAGTGTTGATCTCTATGGCGATGTGCGTGGCCACGCTTTTCGTTGTTTTTTTGTTAATGATATGAAATCTGTACTACTTATCATCACTGGAAGCATTGCCGCTTATAAAGCGCTGGAGCTGATCCGTCGTTTGCGTGAGCATAAAATCCAGGTGCGCTGTGTTATGACTCAGGGCGCAAAAGCGTTCATTACCCCTCTTTCCGTGGCGTCGCTTTCTGAAGAGCCTGTGTATGAAGCGCTGTTTTCCTTAAAAGATGAAACAGAAATGGGACACATCCGCCTTTCACGTGAGGCCGATGTGGTGGTGGTGGCGCCTGCTTCTGCCAATATAATTGCCAAATTAGCCTCCGGTCTGGCGGATGATCTGGCAAGTACCGTGCTTTTGGCATCTGATAAACCGGTATTGCTCGCGCATGTGGAATCATGCGGCTACGCGCCGTAACCTGGCAACCGTTCAGGCCGATGGCGCAGAGATTATTCTCCCCGCTACCGGTGAACTGGCGTGCGGGGAAGTAGGGGAGGGCCGTATGGCGGATGTAGCGGATATTGTGGCGCGTATTATGACACGCTTAGGCAACGGATGAAGGCGCTCGTTACTTCCGGGCCAACCTACGAGCCGCTCGATCCGGTACGGTTTTTAGGTAATTATTCCTCCGGCAGGCAGGGGCATGCCATAGCGGAAGCCCTGGCGGAGCGGGGCGTTGACGTCACGCTTATCACAGGCCCCGTTAGTATTGCTGACCCTCCGAACGTGCATACCATTCATGTTACTACTGCACGTGAGATGTTGATGGCGTGTGAGGCAGCGCTCCCGGTGGATATAGCGGTATGCGTAGCGGCGGTGGTCGACTGGCGGCCTAAAAGCGTGGCGACTCAGAAGATTAAAAAAACCGCCGATACACCGGCAGCTGTTGAGCTTGTGGAGAATCCGGATATTCTGCGCACCATTGCTCAGCATCCCCATTTGCGTCCCAAATTAGTGGTTGGATTTGCGGCAGAAACGGAGAATCTTCTGGAAAATGCGCGTGCCAAGCGCTTGCGTAAAGGCTGCGATTGGATTGTGGCCAATGATGTTTCAGGCGGCAATACGTTTCAGGATTCCTATAACAAAGTAACGCTGATTACTGCGCAGCAAGAGGTTTCATGGGAGCGCATGGATAAAAAAGAAGTTGCAATACGTCTGGCAACCGCCATGATAGAGGCATGCTCACCGTCCCGTTAATGTGCCTGCCGCACGCCAAAGATTTACCCATTCCCGCCTACGCTACCCCAGGCAGCGCAGGCGCTGATCTTTGCGCGGCGGTGGAGATAGATACGCTTCTTGCGCCCATGGAGCGCCTGCTGGTGCCGACTGGCATAAGCATTGCGTTACCTCCTGGGTATGAGGCGCAAATCCGTCCCCGCTCCGGTCTTGCGTATAAGAACGGCATCACTGTGCTTAATGCGCCTGGTACGGTTGATTCGGATTACCGTGGCGAGATTAAGGTCTTGCTGGTGAATTTAAGCAAGGAATCATTTATTATCCAGCGCGGCATGCGTATTGCGCAGATGGTGGTTGCTCCTGTTACCCAAGCGGCGTGGGAGATGGCGCAGACGCTTGCCGACACGGTGCGCGCTTCCGGCGGGTTCGGCTCAACGGGCGCGTAGCGTTGTGTCGGAGCCGGCTATGGGTATGCTCCCCTCTTCTTACCTGCAAGCGGCGCTAGCGCTTGCGCAGCAGGCGGCTGATTGCGGTGAAGTTCCGGTGGGTGCTGTCATCGTCGATGGGGTAAGCGGCGAGATCGTCGCGGCGGCGCATAATGCGTGCGAAGAACGCCACGATCCCACGGCGCACGCGGAAATGCTTGTGATCCAGGAAGCGTGTCGGAAAAAAGGGAATATGCGTCTGGACGGGTGTGATCTGTATGTGACCCTGGAGCCGTGCCCTATGTGTGCGGCAGCGATTTCTTTTGCCCGTATCCGGCGGCTCTATTTTGGGGCGTATGATCCGAAAAGCGGCGGCGTAGAGCAAGGCGCGCGGGTTTTTCATCAGGAAACATGCCACTTCCGGCCGGAGATTATCGCAGGAGTGCGAGAGAGCGAATGCGCGGTCATTTTAAAAGATTTTTTTAAAATCCGCCGTGAGAACGGCTAAATTGGTTGCGAAAGTGGAAGAAAGCATAACAATAGATTCTTCAGGTCTCGTTTTAAAAAGTAGATGCCTTTATGAAGATTCTCCTGCTCGATAACTATGATAGTTTCACTTATAACCTTGCTCATTATTTAGGCGAGCTGGGCGAAGAAGTAGAGGTAATTCGCAACGACGCGATAAGCGTGGCCCAGGTTGTTGCCAGACGCCCCGATGGAATCGTTATTTCCCCGGGCCCAGGTACGCCGGATAACTCGGGCATTTGTCTGGATTTGATACGGGAGGTGTCCGGAAATGTCCCTCTCTTCGGCGTGTGTCTTGGCTTGCAAGCCATGGGACAGGTTTTTGGAGGACGCGTTATCCGTGCGCCCAAACCTATGCATGGCAAGGTGAGTCCGGTTTTTCACGAAGGAAAGACGGTGTTTCAAGGTCTTCCCTCGCCGTTTATGGCAACAAGATACCATTCGTTGATTGTTGAGCGTTCCTCTCTGCCCGATTGCCTGGAAGTAACGGCCTGGACAGAAGATGGCCTGATTATGGGGCTTTCCCACCGTACCCATAATACGCACAGTGTGCAGTTTCACCCCGAAAGCATTGCGTCCGAGCATGGGCATGCGATTTTAAAAAACTTTCTGGATCTGGCTAACCATTAGGGTAATGGTTCGCGCCAGCGATCCCTGTAGTAAGCGAGCGCCGCGAGCGAAACCACGCAACATGCCATGACATACCAGGCAATAGACAGTCTGGAACCTGTCTGTTCAATCAGCCATACGCACACCATCGGCGCGGTGCCGCCGAATATGGCCGCAGCGGCGTTATAAGAAATTGCCATGCCGGTATAGCGGATAGAGGTGGGGAATAATTCCACCAGTACAGCTGGCACCGGACCGATATAGGCTCCAAGGATGAGCCCAAACAGAACTTGAGCGGAAAGAATGGCGGCAAATCCCCGTGTTTCCATCAGCATAAAAATGGGATAGGTGGCAATGAGCATGGCAAGCGCTGAAACAATAAGCACTTTTTTCCGCCC
>CAZRJZ010000136.1:0-4635 GCA_964600465.1 uncultured Rickettsiales bacterium | reverse complement strand
TTAACCAGCGCGCAAAGTTTAACCTCTCATGTTGCTTTTCCGTCTGAAAGCGCAGCCACGGCAGCTTGAATACGTTTGGCATACCCGCCATGATCAACGCCGAAAAGGTCAATAAGCCGCGTATAGCCGCGCTGAATTTTATCGAAATGATAGGCAATATCCGGCGCAAAATAGGTCCAGCTTCCATCGGATTTTTTAACGGCTCTGTCGCTATCGTCACCAAACTGGGTGGAGCGGAAGAGTGTTTGCGGACGCGCTTCCCAGTCATCCACAATTTTGCCTTTGGGAGCTTCCAGCACGCCGGTATAAATAAGCCCTTTTTTCTCAAGCAGCGCAATGGCTTCATCAACTTTCCCAGCTTCTGTAATTGCGCGCTCTGAGGTAAAGACATCGTGGCATATGCCAAGCGCGTTTAGATCTTCGCGGATCATCGCCATCATCACATCCACCGTGAAGGCGCGCACTGCAGGCAGCCATTGCTCGCGTGGCTGATCGAGGAGATCTTTACCATATGCCTGCGCTAATCCTTCACCGGCAGCAATCAGGTACTCCCCAGGGTAAAGCCCTTCCGGGATTTCGGTAATGGCTTCTCCTAATGCCTGACGGTAACGCAGATACGCCGAATCAGCCAGTTTATCGATCTGTCCACCTGCGTCGTTAATATAGTATTCCCGGGTTACGTCGTATCCTGCTTTAATCAGCAGATTGGCCAGCGCGTCGCCATAGACGTAACGGGCATGTCCCACATGCATTGGCCCGGTGGGGTTGGCCGATACGTACTCTACATTGACTTTTTGATTTTGCCCTAAGTTCGAATTCCCATATGCCCGGCCTTCTTGCAAGATATGCGGAATGATTGCCTGCCAAGTGGCTGGATTTAAAGTAATATTAATAAATCCTGGGCCGGCGATTTCGGCTTTTTCTACTCCCTCAAGCGCGGTCAATGCGGGAACCAGGACTTCCGCTATAGCACGGGGATTCATTTTTGCTTGCGAAGCCAATATCATAGCGGCATTGGTGGCAATGTCCCCATGCCCTGCTTCTCTGGGCGGAACCGCCTCGATTTTATCCGGATTTAGCCCTGCCGGAAGCGCGCCCTTTTGTTCCAGCGCCGCCAGGCAGGCGCGTATTTGGTATTCCAGTGCCTTATAAATATTCATTATATTAATATTAATCAATTTGTTAATAAAAAACAGGCCATGATGTTCATTAAAATTTAACATGCGCTTTACAGATACTATGTTAGTATCAACAAAACAACTGCTAGGAACGGGACGCAGTGCGGCACCATTTCAGAACGCTGATTTTTAGCTTGTTAATATGTAGCGCGACGCACGCCACTGCGCGCGCGCAGACGGACCTTTTAATTGAAGGGGCAAAAAACTGCACCCGTTTTTTGCCGCATTATGAAACGCAATACGGTATTCCGCTGCATTTGCTCTCCGCGATCTCTTCCACCGAATCCGGACGCTGGCACGATGGATTAAAGATTGCGCTGCCCTGGCCATGGACAATCAACGCCGATGGCAAAGGGTATTATCTCTCCAGTAAAGCGGAGGCGGTGGCTACGGCGCGCCGATTGCGCATGCAGGGGATTAAGAGTATGGATGTGGGGTGTATGCAGGTGAATCTGATGCATCATCCGCGTGCGTTTGCAAGTTTGGAGGATGCATTCGATCCGGATCGCAACGTGGCCTATGCGGCCGGTTATTTGCGCAGTTTATATGAAGCAGAAGGAAACTGGAAGAGCGCCGCCGCCGCTTATCACTCCAAGACGCCTGCGTTAGGCACACGATATGTGGGGCGGGTGTATAATGCCTGGTATAGCATTATTGATAAGTTGCGGATAGCGCGCACCGTGGTGGCCAGCGCCGGCGCTAAGGCCGCTGCTGAGAAGCCTGTTGAGGCAGCTTCTTCGCCGAAGGCCGCAGTTTACCGGCTCGACGGAAAATCCGGTTTAAAGCGCGAGCAGCCGAAGTCTGATAAGGCGGATATTAAGGTGGTTGAGAAGGCGAAATCACAGCTGGGCGAGCAGAACGGCAAGGCGTTAGCGCGTCAGGAACCGGTGCGCATGAATGTGATTAAAGTGGCGGAAAGCAAACCGCAGAAAGAAAAGGGCATCGTGGTGCTGCGTATCCCTGATGAAAATACGTCTCTTGCATCGGGCAGGACGCAAAAATCGCAGGATACGCGCATTATTAATGTGGCGACCGCACCTGGCGCGCAGCCTGCGGAGCCTGCTCCTTCGAGCGGCGTTGCGCATGGCCCTCGCTTCATATTTACTGATTGAGAATTGACGCGTAAGGTTCTAGACTGCGGCACGATGCAGCATGGTAGGACTTAAAAAATGTACGCAGATGTAAAGCTTCCCAAGCCTTTTAATGTCGTAACGGTTTCTTCCCGCCAGGTACATTGCGACGGTGGCGCCGGTTCGCTTGGGCATCCCCGCGTATTTCTCCATATCCTGGAGGGGGTGGATGTGATTGCTTGTCCATATTGCAGTTGTGAGTATATTTTTTCCCCCCGGGAAACGGAGCGGAAATAGGTGTCATGGCAGCCGGAAATATTCTTTTAATGGCGTTGATGGCATGCGTGGTGGCGTCCTTGTTTATTGGGCTTTTTTTCATGCTGCGCGGCGGCGAGAGAGACGCGAAAAAAAGCAACCGCATGATGATTCTTCGCGTAAGTTTTCAGGCCGTGGCACTGGTCGTGCTTGCGGTGATGTTTCTGGCGCATGGCTAAGATGGTTAAGCTCAATAAAATTTATACTAAAACCGGAGATGGCGGAGATACAGGGCTTGTAGGCGGCAGGCGCGTGAAGAAATACTGCCGCCGTGTGGAAGCTTATGGCGTGGTTGATGAGGCCAATTCCGCTATTGGTCTGGCCCGGGTTTATACGGAAGGCACACCGGATATCATGCTAATGCGTATTCAGCATGATTTGTTTGATCTGGGCGCTGATCTTTCAACTCCGCTTGCCGAAGGTGAGGCCTCTGGCGCAAGTTTACGGATTGTGCCTGAGCAGGTGCTGCGCCTAGAGCAGGAAATAGACGCGTTAAACGAGCATTTAGAGCCGCTGAATTCTTTTGTGTTACCCGGAGGAAGCAAGGCTGCGGCTTATTTGCATCTGGCGCGCGCCATTGTGCGAAGGGCCGAGCGGGCTGCTTTTGCACTGGCGGAAGAAGAAGTGGTAAATGAGCAGGCGCTGCATTATCTGAACCGATTATCAGATCATTTATTTGTGTTGTCGCGTGCGCTGAACCGCAATGGAAAAGGGGACGTGTTGTGGATGCCCGGAGCGAACCGATGAAAATCCTGGTGCCTGTGAAACGTGTGATTGATTATAACGTCCGCATTCGCATTAAGCCGGATGGCAGCGGAGTGGAGAAGGAAGGGGTAAAACACGCTATTAACCCCTTCGATGAAATTGCGCTTGAGGAAGCTGTTCGTCTTAGAGAACGGGGCGTGGTGCAGGAAGTGATCAGTGTTTCTATCGGGCCGGATCATGTGCAGGAAACGTTACGGCACGCACTGGCAATCGGTGCAGACCGTGCCGTGCATGTCGCCACGGAAGAAGTTATTCAGCCTCTGGCGGCTGCAAAATTATTGCGTGCCCTGGTTTTGCGTGAAATGCCGCAGCTGGTTTTAATGGGCAAGCAAGCCATTGATGATGATTGCAATCAAACCGGCCAAATGCTGGCGGGATTGCTTGGCTGGCCGCAGGCAACCTTTGCTTCACGCTTAGAGATTTCAGCAGATAAAGCCACCGTTACTCGTGAAGTGGATGGCGGGTTGATGACATTGCGGTTGACGCTTCCTGCCGTGATCACCGCCGATTTACGCTTAAACACTCCACGCTACGCCAGCATGCCGAACATTATGAAAGCAAAAAGCAAGCCTATCGAGCGTGTGGATGCGCTTGCATTGGAGGCGGATATTGCGCCGCGCGTACGTGTGCTTGAGGTCAAAGAGCCATTGAAGCGCAGTGGTGGCGTTATTGCAAAAGATGTAGCGGAGCTGATTGAAAAACTTACCCATGCGCGGGTATTATCATGAACGCGTTGGTGCTCGCTGAACATTCGGGTGCGCAGATAAGCGTGGCTACGCGTTGCGCGGTATCGGCGGCTTTGCAGCTAGGCGCCAAAGTTACGGTGCTGGTTGCAGGAAGCCAATGCGCTCTTGCTGCGAATCAGGCCGCGTCCGTTGCGGGTGTAAGCGCTGTTTTACTGGCGGATGATCCGCTGTTTTCCTATCCGATCGCAGAAAATATCGCGCCGTTAATGGCTTCCGTCAGCAATGACTATGACTACATTATCGCACCGGCTTCCAGCATCGGAAAAGATATATTGCCGCGCCTGGCTGCCATGCTAAATGCGTCTATGCTTTCTGATATTACGGGTATTGAGCCGGATGGAGTTTTTGTGCGTCCTATCTATGCAGGCAATGCTGTTGAGCGTGTTTTTTTCTCGCATGTGCCATGCATTTTTACGGTGCGCAGCACAGCCTTTTCTCTTACGGAAATGGCGCAAAATCCGGTGGAAATCACGCCGATTGCTGCCGTTCAGCCTCTTGTGCATGTAGAGTGTGTCAGTAGAGAACTTACTGTTTCTTCGCGCCCGGAATTAAATGCAGCGC
>CAZRJZ010000135.1:0-4638 GCA_964600465.1 uncultured Rickettsiales bacterium | reverse complement strand
GATAGCTGATACGACAAAGATCAAGTCATTTGGGGAAGTGGTGCGTACCATGCGTTCGGACGACGTGGTGTACAACCTGGCCGTGGTGCTGGATACTATCGGTAAGCGCATCCATCCGGTGGCCTACATGAATATTGCCGCTTTTTTACAAAAGGCGGATAAGGAACGTTCCGGCGTGATTTCTACGCTCAACTCCGGTCTTGAATTATGGGCCAACCCTTTGATCGATTCCGCTACTGCGCGTTCGGATTTTGATATCCAGCAAATGAAAAAGAAAAAAATGACGGTTTATATCGGCGTTTCTCCGGACAACTTAAAGCGCCTGGAGCCGCTTTTGAAAGTATTTTACCAGCAGGCGACGGATTTTCTTACCCGCAAAATGCCCGATAAATCCGAGCCGTTTGGCGTGCTATTTATGATGGACGAGTTTCCAAGCCTTGGCGAGATGCCTCAATTCCAGACCGGTATTGCATATTTCCGCGGATACCGCGTAAAGCTGTTCCTGATTGTGCAAGATACGCAGCAACTGAAAGGGATTTATGAAGAAGCGGGCATGAACTCCTTCCTCTCCAACTCCTATTACCGCGTGACTTTTGCCGCCAACAACGTGGAAACGGCTAATTTAATCTCGCAACTGATCGGCAATAAAACCGTCACGCAGTTTTCCAAAAACCGTCCGCAGTTTCTGGACATGAACCCTTCTGCGCGTACGGTAAACGCTTCGGAGGCCCAGCGTGCGCTGCTTTTGCCGCAAGAAGTGATTACCTTGCCTCGGGATGAGCAGATTATTCTGATCGAATCCACTGCGCCGATTAAAACAAAGAAGATATTCTATTATAGAGATAAGTTATTTACCAAGCGCTTACTCCCGAAAATTGATGTGCCTGTGCAAGAGCCTTATGATCCGCGTAAGAAGGCCGCCGCCCCGCTTCCCGAGCAGCCTAAGAAAGCGCCTGAGGTGAGCGAGGGAACGGAACTTGCATCAACTGCCGACTGATTTTCCTTTTAAAATCCATGGAATATGCCCTATATTCAGGCCTTGAGGCGCAGGGCGCCTTTGCTTGAGGGGGTGCACGTGTTTTATTTGTATGTGGCGGTGGGCGGTGCATTCGGCTCCTTGTTGCGCTATTGTTTGAGCAACTGGATCAAGCAATGGGCAGGAACGGATTTCCCGTGGGCCACGTTTACCGTCAATATCTTAGGCTCATTTCTGATGGGCGTGCTGCTTGGGCTGCTGGCCAGTATGATGCCGCGCGGAAAAGAGCTCTACTTGCTTATTGGCATTGGCGCTCTAGGCGGTTTTACCACCTTTTCCACCTTCTCTTACGATGCCTATATGCTGCTTGAGCGCGGGGACTACGCGGGCGCGGGGATCTACGTCTTCGGGTCGGTGGCGGCATCCGTGGCGGCATTATTAACGGGTATGTGGCTTTTTAAGCTTGCGGCCACATGACTGAGCATATCATTACATCGGAAGATAGCGGTATTCGGCTGGACCGTTGGTTTAAGCGCCATATGCCGGAACTGAACCATGGGGTGTTGGAAAAAGCGTTACGTAAAGGCTTGATTCGCCTGGATGGTAAGAAATCGGAAAGTTCCTTCCGGCTGGAAGAAGGGCAGGTGTTGCGCATCAGGGCGGATTCCCTGGATGTTCCAGTTAATCCGCGGCTGCGCAAGAAACAAGTCTCCGCGCCGGAGCCAAGCCGGTTGCAAGCGTTACGGCGCGCTATTTTGTATGAAGATGAGCGCCTGCTGGTATTGAATAAACCCGCCGGGCTGGCGGTGCAAGGGGGTAGCGGACAGAAAAACCACGTGGATGGATTGCTTGCGCATCTAGGAAATCCTAAGCAAGGCGCGCTTAAACTGGTTCATCGCCTGGATAAGGACACAAGCGGCGTGCTGTTACTGGCAAAGGGCGCTAAGTCAGCCAGCTTACTTTCAGCGCTTTTTGCGCGCAAAGAGGTAGAAAAAATCTATCTGGCGTTAGTGGTAGGCGTTCCGAAACCCCGCGAAGGCCTCATTGATCTGCCGTTGCTTAAAGGCGTTGCAAGCGTGGCGCAAAGCCGTGAGAAAGTTTACGTGGATGAGGAAAATGGGCAGCGCGCCGTGACCAAATACCGCGTATTGGATGCGTTGGGCAAGCATCTTGCCTGGGTGGAGCTCCGGCCCGTTACCGGGCGTACCCATCAGCTCCGCGCCCATATGGCTGCGATTGGCTGCCCGATTGTGGGCGATGGAAAATATGGCGGAAGCATCGCTTTCATGAAGGATCTTGGGTTGCCCGAGCAATTGCATCTGCATGCGCAGCGTATTGTGCTTCCCGCATGGGGCGGAGATCGGATAGATGTGTCGGCGCCTCTCCCAGCGCATATGAAGAGAAGTAAAAACTTATTAGGAGAATAATCATGATTCGCCTTGTGCAAAGCTCGCAAGGAATTGCTCTGGAAAAGCAGGATGCCTTACTGCTGACGCCGAAGAAAAATACGCTGTTATTGCCCAATATTCGTATTGCAGAGGCGGTGGCGCGCGAACTTTCAGACGGAAATCCTTACACCCCGCGCAATAAGCCGCTGACTGCGATTGCGTATACGGCGATTGATGTGGTAGCAAATGAACGGGCTTCGCTGATTGAAGCGTTGCTGGCCTACGCGGAAACGGATTTGCTCTGTTGCCGCGCCGAAAATCCCAAGCTGCTGGCGCTGGAAGAGGAATACTGGCAGCCGGTGATTGCTTTTGTGCAGCACCGGTATGAATGTCATGTGGAAGTGATGCAAGGAATGATGCCGCTTGATCAACCGGCGCATACGCTGGAGCGGTTTTACGCCGCGCTGGAAGCGATGAGCGATATGGCGCTAAGCGCCGTAAGCGTGCTGGTGCAGCTCTATGGCTCATTGCTGTTAGCGCTGGCGGTGTGGGAAGAGGGAATTGAGGCGTCCGATGCTTTTACGCTTTCACGTTTGGAGGAGGATTTCCAGACCGAACAATGGGGAGCAGACCCGCTAATGATAGAGCGGACAGAAATTTTACGTAAAGAAGCGGAGGCGGCAGGAATGTTCTTAGAATTTGTTAGGCAATAAATATTATTTATCAGCCCATTACAATGACTTGTTCAAAAACTAATTGAGAGTTTATTTCGAATATATTAACCATTATTTATTATTATTGATTAATCAAATAAGCGATTTATGTGGAGTGTGACTATGCTTTTTAATCGCGCGCCGATTCCTCTTGTGGTTATCTTCACCGCTGTGGCCGGTGCGCTTCCGCCGCTTGCGCACGCTATGCCCGGTCAGCAAGTGAGCGCAGGCACGGTAGATGCGCAGATGCAGATTTTAAAAGAGAAGCGTCTGAGTGTGGTCAGGAGCATGGTGAACATGACCTTAAGTATTTTGCAGGATCGCAAAAAATCTTACGACGACCGTGAGGAAGTCATGGCGCGTGGCATTGCCAATATGGTGGATACGCCTTGGATTGCTAAGTTTGTGATGGGGAGCGCATGGCGTACCGCCACCGAAGCGCAACGCACCTATTACATGGAGCTATACCGCAATTATTTAATCAAAATGTATCTGTCTAATTTTGCGCAGGATTCAGAGCGTAAAGTATCGGATATGAAAATTCTCGGTATTTTAAATTCTGAAATTGATAATTTTTCGGTGCGCACCGAAGTGCAGCTTTCCAATGCAAAAAATCTGCGGGTGGATTATCTGGTGAGCGAGAAAAACAACGAGCGCCAGATCCACGATATTTCGATTGAAGGCGTGAGCCTTCTTGCCACGCATCGTGCGGAATTTACGCAAATCGCTGCGGCGCAAGGGGTGGAGGGGGTGATTAAAACGCTCGAAAAGCGTCTGCAAGAAGGTGCGCCAAGCCTGCAAATGGCGGAGGCGCTGTAGTCTCCTGCGCCTGATGCCGGGCGTCGGTTTATCCACGCGCATCAATAATCCAGAAAGCTCCTCAGCTTCCTCGATCGGCTGGGGTGTTTTAATTTTCGCAACGCTTTGGCTTCAATCTGCCGGATGCGTTCACGCGTCACCGAGAATTGCTGGCCGACTTCTTCCAAAGTATGATCCGTGTTCATGCCGATGCCGAAACGCATGCGCAGCACGCGCTCTTCCCTGGGCGTGAGCGTGGCCAGAATGCGCGTGGTGGTTTCGCGCAGGTTGCTTTGAATGGCGGCCTCGAGCGGCAGCACCGCGTTTTTATCCTCAATGAAATCGCCCAGATGCGAGTCTTCCTCATCGCCGATGGGTGTTTCCAAAGACACAGGCTCCTTGGCGATTTTCATCACCTTTCGCACCTTATCGAGCGGCATGACCAGGCGCTCGGCGATCTCTTCCGGCGTTGGCTCGCGGCCCATTTCATGCAGCATCTGGCGCGAGGTGCGCACGATTTTATTGATCGTCTCAATCATATGCACGGGGATGCGGATGGTGCGCGCCTGATCGGCGATCGAGCGGGTGATCGCCTGACGGATCCACCAGGTGGCGTAAGTGGAGAATTTATAGCCGCGACGGTATTCGAATTTATCCACCGCTTTCATCAGGCCGATATTGCCTTCCTGAATAAGGTCCAGAAACTGCAGACCGCGGTTGGTGTATTTTTTGGCAATGGAAATCACCAGGCGCAGGTTCGCCT
>CAZRJZ010000134.1:0-4811 GCA_964600465.1 uncultured Rickettsiales bacterium | reverse complement strand
TCTTTTGCATCGGCATGTGAGGCAACACTGGATTTTTTCCACCAGCCGCCAATATCCAGCGAGAGCAGTTTATCAAACCCCTCTACGCGGGTTTGAACTACCTGGTCGTTTAAGCTCCAACTTTCCTTGAAAGACCTTTCTAAATCGGTGCCTTTAAATTCACTGGGTAAGTCCGGCATGGGCGGCGGCGGCTTGGTATCGCCATGCCCCACCACAAAAGCGCCAGGAATAATAATCAAGCCAGCAAGGCCGTTACCAATACGCTTTATCACCGGCCATAAACCGCCTATAAGGGGAAAACTGCGTGCACCGATGCGTGTTTCCGCCTCATAAAGCATATCGCGGTAGGCATAATCCTGATAAGCGTTTAATGCGTCCTTTTTGGAAAACATACTTCTTCCCGGCTGTTTATAGTTTATTCTTACATGGCTTATGCCAAAAAACATAATGAAGTTTCTGTGACAGCAAACAAGGCAAAGTCAAAATAGATTAACTAATTGTTTTATATTGTTCTTCTATTCGCGCTCAAATATTGCCACCAGCTCCAGATGCGTAGTGTAGGTAAATTGATCCACGCCAATGAGAGATGCAAGCCTGAAACCTGTCCGCCTGAGTATTGCCGCATCGCGCGCAAAGGTGGCCGGGTTGCATGACACCATCGCCACTTTGGATAGCGTTGAGCGCGCCATTTCCTCCACCTGCGCGAACGCCCCGGCACGCGGCGGATTAATGATTGCGACATCATATTTTTGCCAATTAGCAGCACTTAAAGGCATGCGAAAAAGATCGCGCCGGATCGGTTTAATGGCGGGAATGTTCATCTCCCCTAATGCCTGCAGTAGCCGCTCATCCTGCTCAAAGGCGTGAATATATTGCGCATCTCTCGCCAGATAAAAACTCCACGTCCCCACCCCGCAGAAAAGATCAGCGATGCGCGCATTGGGCGGTACAGCTGGCAACAATACAGAAGCAATCGCCTGCTCTCCTGTTTCTGAGGCCTGCAAAAACGCGCCTGGCGGAAACATCACCCTATGGCCTGCAAACACCAATGCAGGCGGCGCCGATTGCCATATAACCACCGGTGTATTGACGCCCTCCTGCAACGCCACCCGGCATACACCCAAATCAGGCGCCACCGCATTCAGACGTTGCTTATTTTTCGAAGAAATCATCTGATCTGCAAAAAAAATGAGATCAATAGCATCGTTCTGCGCAAGCGTTACATGCACCCGATTAATGGCTGCTATACCATGTATCCCATTCAGCATAACAGATGCGGCTTTGAGCCATTGTTGCAGCGGCGGAGCCAGCACAGCGCACGCGCTTACCTCTACGGGCAAGTGACTGCGCATACGCTGGTACGCTAGCCTTATTCCTTGCGGACTATGCAAGAGCATAAACTCCGCGCGCCGTCTGGCTGCGGGATTTAAAAAAACAATATTGCTTTCCACCGCATCAGCGTTATAGCCGGATTTACGTAAGGCTTCTGCCAATGTGGCACGCTTAAACTGTCGGTACGCCTCTTGTGACAGATGCTGTAAGCCACAGCCACCACAGTCATTGAAATACCCGCATTCAGGCGCGCGCCGCGCAGGCGCCGGGGAAAGCACTTCCACCATCCGACCATAATAACGCCCTGCGGAATAGGCATGAATCATCACGGAAACGATGTCGCCTTCAGCGGTGCAAGGCACCAGTAACGGCGCATTACAATATTCAGCGATTCCATCCCCAAGACCACCCAATCGTTGAATGGTCACGGTCACCGGAGAGGCAGGCAATGGAGCGGGGGATTTAGGCAATGATGTCCGGATAGACGATACGCTCTATTTCCACGATTTTGTCGCGCAACGCCAACTTTTCTTTTTTCATACGCATGACGAGAAACTGATTATCGTTTATAGATCGATCCATTGCGTTAATCTTTTTATCCAATTCATCGTGTCTATTACGCAGCAAATCAAGACGCTTAATGAGAATCAGCTCTTCATCCATACGAAAGGAATCACTTTTATGCAGTTAGGTAAAGCAGGCATCAGGTAAAAGAACAAAAACACACTCCACGAGGAGTTGCCGTTCTCGTTCCCAAATACGGATGGATTTTACTATAAAATAGGCAAAAAAACCACGTTTTTTTTGCGTAAGCGAGTTAATAAAGGTGCCCCTAGACACCTCCAGAGAACAATACGAGCCACGTCATTAACAGCAGATATTATGATTTCCACACCTGTACACGGAATAATATTATCGTTGCCAAGAAGATAACGATAGATAAAGCCGAAATGGCTATGATTGCTATACAAATCCTGACGAATTTGGCGAGGGAAGATGGAGCTGTTTCCAGTAATTCTTTTTTCTTGAAAAACCATATCACCATATAGCTGGCAATAGCGATTGGGTATATGGAAAGCACCGACCACATGAGAAGCGCTAAAATAGCTTCAATCATAAAAGGGTACCCCTATGAACGCTGCTTTTGCTTCAAATCTGCTTGAAATAGAGCCTCCTTGGCTAAAAGCCAAGAATGACTTACGCCGCCACACCTTGTTTAATGAGGGCGTCGATCCGGCTGGTGACCTGCTTAATCGGCTCCATGCCGTCCAACGTTTTTAAAACCCCGCGTTCGCGGTAATAGGGAAGAATTGGCGTTGTCTGGCGGTGATACGACTCCAGCCTTTTTGCCACCGTTTCCGGTTTATCGTCTTCGCGGCGCGTAAACTCGGTAGATCCACAAGCATCGCACACACCAGGCTTCTGGGGTTTTTTGAAACTATCATGATACCCCGCCGTACACTTAGCGCAGGAATACCTGCCAGCAATACGCTCGGTCAGAGCTTTGTCATCTACCGCCAGCTCGATCACGCAATCGAGTTGCTTACGCTCATCCACCAACATAGCGTCAAGCGCTTCAGCCTGCGCAATGGTGCGGGGAAATCCATCGAGAATGAACCCTTTGGCACAGTCCGGCTGGCGAATGCGTTCACGGATCATATCGATCATAATCGCGTCTGAAACAAGCTGGCCAGAAGCCATCACCGATTTTAGTTGGTCGCCTAACTCAGACCCCGATGCTGCGCAAGCTCGCAACATATCGCCGGTGGAAAGCTTACACAAACCAAAGGCGGCGTGTAAATATTCGGCTTGCGTCCCCTTTCCCGCTCCCGGCGGACCGAAGAGAATCAGGTTCATTTTCCCTTCCCTTTCAGTTTGGCTTTACGAATGAGGCTCTCATATTGATGCGCAAAAAGATGCGATTGCACTTGCCCGACAAAATCCATTACCACCGACACGACAATTAACAACCCCGTGCCACCAAGCTGGAAGGGCACCGCATATTTAGCAATGAATATCTCTGGTAATACGCATACAAAGGCCATGTAGAAGGCGCCAATAACGGTAAGCCGGGTGAGCACGTAATCCAGATATTCCGCAGTTTGCGCCCCCGGACGAATACCCGCGATAAAGCCACCATTCTTTTTCAGATTCTCTGCCGTTTCCTGCGGATTAAAAATAACGGACGTATAAAAAAAGCTGAAAAACACAATCAGACTTACATAGAGCGCAATATACAGCGGTTGCCCATGCGCCAGGTACGCACTCGCCACACGCAACCACTCAGGCCCCTCCCCGCCGGCGTTGAAGCTGGCGATGGTGAGCGGAAAGAGCAAGAGCGAGCTGGCAAAAATGGGAGGAATAACGCCTGCAGTATTCACTTTCAGCGGCATATGAGAATTTTCGCCGCCATACACCCGGTTCCCCATTTGTCGTTTTGGGTATTGAATAACAATGCGGCGCTGGGCGCGCTCAATAAAGACAATAAAGCCGATCAGCGCCAATACGGCGACCATGATAAACAGAATAAACGGCGTGGAAAGCGCGCCGGTGCGTCCCAGTTCAAATGTCTGGTTAAGCGCGACAGGCAATGCCGAAACAATGCCGGCAAAAATAATCAATGAAATCCCGTTACCGATGCCGCGCGCGGTAATCTGCTCACCAAGCCACATCAAGAACATCGTGCCACCCACAAGCGTCACCGTGGTGGAAAACCGAAAGAACATGCCGGGGTTCAGAACCGCTGAGCCGCTTGGCCCCGTCATGGCCTCTAACCCTGCCGCAATCCCATAGCCCTGCAACGCGGCCAATACCACCGTTCCATAGCGCGTGTATTGATTGATTTTGCGCCGCCCGGCCTCGCCTTCTTTTTTTAAAGCCGCAAGCGAGGGGAAGGCCACCGTCAGAATTTGCACAATGATGGAGGCGGAAATGTAAGGCATAACCGCCAGCGCAAAGATCGTCATGCGCGAGAGCGAACCACCCGAGAACATATTAAATACGCCCAGCACGCCGCTCATGTGTTTTTGGAAGATTTCATGCAATATGTGCGGATCAATCCCTGGTACGGGAATATACGAGCCGATACGGTAAACCACCAACGCCCCAAGCACGAACCACAGACGCTTTTTAAGCTCCGTGGCCTTGGAAAATACTCCAAAATTCATATTAGCGGCAAGACGTTCAGCGGCGGAGGTCATGAGATGCGTGAAGCTAGGGTGATTTCAGTCCTTAAAGTATCTAGTGGAAACGCCGGCACCTGTCGACTGTCAACTTTCAACTATTTTACCGCCAGCTTTTTCAATTGCCTCAACAGCTGCTTTAGACACATGCGGCAAGCTCACGGAAAGCTTGACTTTCAATGCTCCTTTAGCCAGCAGCTTGGCAGAAGTCGCACTTCTACGCAGCAGACCCGCCTCAATTAATGCTTCCCGCGGTATCGTTTTTTTGGCGTCCAACTTACCTTCGGCCACCCATTT
>CAZRJZ010000133.1:0-4813 GCA_964600465.1 uncultured Rickettsiales bacterium | reverse complement strand
CGAGATCATCCACTGCTTTCCGGTAAGTTATTATCTGGATGGCGCGCGCGGCGTGCTGGACCCGCGCCAGATGTTCGGAGAAAAGCTTAGCGCCGATCTGCACATTATTTCAGCGCAAACCAATATTACGCGCAATCTGGCGCACTGTATTGCGCGGTGTCATTTGAACGTCACGGAATATGTGGTGGCCTCGCACGCTTCCGCACAGGCTTGCCTGGATACGGACGAGAAAGAGCTTGGCGTCACGCTGATCGACATGGGAGGCGGCACCACGAGCTTCTCTATTTTCAGCGGCGGCAAAAATATTTATGCGGATATGATCCCCATCGGCGGTATTCACGTAACCAATGACATCGCCAAAGGCCTATCCACAAGCCTGGTTCATGCAGAGCGGTTAAAAACGCTGCATGGCAGTTGCATCGTGACCGCGAGCGACGATCGAGTGCTAATCAGCGCTCCCATGCTCGGAGAGGATGACAGCGCGGAAGAACCCAACACGCTTCCGCGCTCGATGCTGGTGGGCATTATTCGTCCCCGCGTGGAAGAAATTTTTGAGATGATCCGTGGGAAAATCGAGCTCGGCGGCTTAGAGACCATGACCGGACGGCGCGTGGTGCTGACCGGCGGCGCGAGCCAGTTGCCCGGCATACGGGAGCTTGCTTCGCGCATACTTGGCAAGCAAGTGCGGCTGGCGCGCCCCAAAAACGTTCCGGGACTCGCAGAAGCGGTCAGCGGACCGGCGTTTTCCACCGCGATTGGCATGCTCAAACATGTAACGAACAAACCATTTGAGGAACTGCTTTACGAACAGGCGACCGCCCGGAAAGGGTTTTTCTCGCGTATCAAGGATCTGGCTGGTTGGCTTAAAGAGAGCTTCTGATACTAATTCGCAATCAATATATTGATTGCGTTACGCTGGCTGTGCCGCGCAAAACCGCCGCTTTCGGCGACGGTTTTGAATACCGGTAAACAACGTGCAGCGAAACGGTATTACATTTTCCCGCTTTCAAGCGCAGCCATAAACTGCCGCGTATCGCCGTACATTTTCATAACCTGCTCAAAATTCTTGGCGTCTAAGGGCATGTTCTCACGCGTGATATATTCAAAAAGCGTCCTGTCGGTATTGCCATCGATGAGAGGCAGGAAATAATCACGCAGATATTTTATCTGCGCGCTCTCCCCTTCTGCCACATAGGCCAGCGCAAGCTGAATGACCCGATCAGCCTCCTGCGCACTTAAGACAGCGGCAGGGTCGGCGCGGGTTTTTAAAAGCTCTTCTATCGTGTGCGTCACCAGCGACCAGTCTTTACGCTGCCACCCCATCTCCAGCCGCAAAAACTGCGCTTCGGTGCTTTTGTCTTCCGCCAGAATGCGCGCGGCGCGCTCGTAGTCCTTCATGCCAATGAGGGCGCGCACCGCCAGATGGTTGCGTTCCATCTGCAATCCTTCGGCATTATTGCCGTAAACGGAGTTCTGTAAAGCTTTTAACGCCAATTCCGGCTGGCGATTAAGTAAATACACCTCCGCCAGCTTAGCTCCGATTTTGCTGCGCTGCTCCCGCTCATATTTAAATTGCAAGCGCTGCTCGAGCATAGAGGCGGTCTGGTCCAGCAAATCCACGGCAATCATTTCATCTGCCAAACGCTCAATAATGGCGTCGCCGACTTCATCCGTAGGGGTGAGGCTACGATAACGATTGTAAATCACCAGCTTGTCAAACGTATTTAAGTCATTTTTCTCCGCGCCGGCAAATAAAGAAATGAAGGTTTCGTTAAGCTTGCGTACGGCATCCAGCGCCATTTCCGTATTACGAAAATTATCGTTCATGCTGCTCCACACACGCATGGCGTTCAGCCAGTCTTTCTTTTCCCTGTAGAAATCACCCAATACATTGAGAACGCTCAATTCCAAGGAATCTCCTCTCCAAATCACGGCGAGGCGCTCAAGCTCCTCTATCGCCGCATCTTTACTGATTGCGTGGGTTTTTAGACGCATCGTGATAAGCGAAAATCGCGCGCGCGCCCGAACCAACGAATGCTGCGGACTGGCCTCTAAAGCACTCCAAAGCTGCATGCCTTCTTCTATTTGCCCTGTTTCAACTGAGATTTTCCCCATCAGATAATTGATGTAATCCGCAATTTCATTAGTAAGGCCGTCCTTTTGAAGCTGGTCGAATATTTTAAGCGCGTTATTGTACTCCTTGGCGGCTACCGCCCTATCGGCTGCGATCACCGCCAGGCGCTGCCGGAAAATAGGCGGATAGCGCTGAATATACTTCTCGTTGTTGGAGAGGTAATCAAATACCTGCTCAGAATTGCCAAGCAGCTCCGAGATCATACTCCGCCAATAGGCAATTTCAGGAAGCCCGTTCAGCTCCTGGGCTTTCATTTCATCGGCCGCATCGGCGAAACGATACATCAAAAACAGCGCCGCGCCGGACAGTGCGCTTAATTTATTAGCCGTGTACACCGACGGATCCAAGCGCTTGATCTCTTGTAAAATGCCGTAGGCCTCTGCGCTCAAGCCCTGGCTTAAATAAAATTGCGCAATCCTGATGCGCGCTTTGTTTTTTTCCGGCGGCGAAGACGCATCCATTAACCGCCCCTGCCAACGCTGAACTTCTTCACGCAGCCCCACGCCTTCCGGGATAGCCCATTCTTCATACGGAAACAAGGTGGCGTTCTTCTCCGAGACTGCCTGCGAAGCAGGTTTCTCAAGAGCCGCAGGAAGATTGGGAGAAAAACGCGCCGCTTTTCCGGTGCCAACGCGCACGCCGCCACGCGTGAGTGTCGCCGCCGCATCATCCGATATTTTCGCAATCGCCACGCCCTGCACGGTGGGCAACACGGCAAAATCAACAAACCGGCGTGAGGCTTCTACGCTCTGGCTATCGCCAAATAATGGCACGACGATAAGATTGTCCCCAATATCGGGATCGGTAACATTTACCACGTCAGAGGTTTCCTGAGCAGGAATATAGACAAACGCTTTTTCTGCATCGGTATTGACCTTGACCGGAAGCGGTATATCCGCATCATGCGGCTGTGGCAGCAGCGCTAATTTCCAGCCAAAACTACCCGGATCCGCGTGTAACTCCGCACCGACAAATTCCTCCATCGGAATACGCAGCACGCTAGCGCCGGGGGTGGTAATTTGCCTGACTTCCCCCTGGCGCGGAGCAAGGCGGGAATTGAGGCTGCTTAAATCCATGGCCGCGCTTTTGCTAAATATCACCCACAGGTGCTTATTACGGATAAACCCTGCGGCGGCTACGCGTTCTTTCCAAGGGAATACGGCTTCAAAGGTTGTTTCGCCCCGCTCGGCGGTGGGTTTAAATACGCCTCCGGCTTCATTTCCCTGCTCCATGGGCGCAGTAATCACCACTTTTGATACATCAGCTTTCCCGCTTCCGGCGCCTAAAATAACAGCGGCCGCTTCCGCATCGGTCATGTTTTCTTTAATCACCGACTGCGCCTGCGCCCCCCCCTCCTGTCCGTTTGTGGATTGTTCTTCGCCCGCCGCCGGCTGTAACTGCGCCAGTATTGCAGCGCCGGAAGGCTGCAATGTCACCCGTCCGTCCTCCACATATTCCACCGTTTTTTTAGGCAGTTCCGGTTGCTTCAAAATCTTCGCGTCCGCGTCCACAATAATCACTTTTGATTTCAATTCCCGCTTTTTATTTTCCGCCTCTACGGAAGAGGCGCTAATACGCAAAATATCCACCCCGCTTACCGATCCGCTTACGAAACTACGAATCTGGTAAGGACGATTAAGCGCGATTCGCACGGCTTTTCCATCATTGATCAAACGGGCGGACGATACATACGGCCTTAACCGGCGCAGCATTGGCTTTAAATCCGGCGCGGCTTTACGGTCAAAACTTACCGTCAGCACATTGCCATCGGCGCTGGCGTTTAAATAGGTGGGCGCCGGCCATTCAAAGGTGATACGCGCAAAATCCCTTATCACCTGCCCGGAAACCACCGGTACGCCGCTTTTTTCGGCATATACCGGGGCGGGGCCGAGTGTCCAGCACAGTTGCCCAAGTAAAACTCCCAGCAAACGGAATTGATTTTTAGGCGGCATATTTGTCCGTTAGGCTTATTCGTTTCATTTCTATACTTCATCCGCAAACAGAAACCAAGCTTGGCAAAAGCAGAATTCAGACCTTTTGCAGCACGCCATGCTCCAGGCGTACCACACAATGCATACGCCGTGCCAAATCCATGCTATGGGTAGCAAGCAATACTGCCAGATTATGGGCTGAAACCGCTTGCATCAGAAAGCGAAAAACCTCTTCCGCCGTATCCGGATCAAGGTTTCCCGTAGGTTCGTCGGCCAGCAATAATGCCGGATCATTCGCCAGCGCCCGGGCAATCGCCACACGCTGCTGCTCGCCGCCGGAAAGCTTGCCTGGACGGTGACGCAGGCGCGCAGCAAGCCCCATACTATCCAGCAGATGCGCCGCTTTTTTCTGTGAGGCCGCAACGCTCTTTCCGGCAATCAGCTGAGGCAGCATCACATTCTCAAGCGCCGAGAATTCCGGCAGCAGATGGTGAAACTGGTAAACAAAGCCTATTCGCTGGCTGCGAAGCAACGTGCGCCGGGCATCATTAGCGCCGCCGGCATTTTCCCCTGCAATAAAAATAGAGCCGGCAGTAGGCGCATCCAGCAATCCGGCAATCTGTAGCAGCGTGGTTTTTCCCGAACCAGACGGCCCAACCAACGCCACTGCCTCGCCCGGCGCGATATTCAAAGAAATATCCCGCAGCACCTCTAAGGTCTTGTCGCCCTGGCTGTAGTAACGCCGGAT
>CAZRJZ010000132.1:4336-4818 GCA_964600465.1 uncultured Rickettsiales bacterium | reverse complement strand
GGCCTGCACGGAGGTGATGGACCCTTTTGTGGTACTCGTGATGCGTTCTTGCAGCTGCCCCATGTCGGGAGATAATGTGGGCTGGTAGCCGACCGCGGAAGGAATACGCCCCAGCAGCGCCGACACTTCTGAGCCAGCCTGCGTGAACCGAAACACGTTATCCATGAAAAATAACACGTCCTGGCCTTCGGCGTCGCGGAAATATTCGGCCAGTGTCAGGCCGGTAAGCGCTACGCGAGCGCGTGCGCCAGGAGGTTCATTCATCTGTCCGTAAACCAGCGCTACCTTGGACTTGCTTTGATCCTCCAGATTGATAACGTTCGACTCCATCATCTCATGATAAAGGTCGTTACCCTCGCGTGTGCGCTCGCCTACCCCGGCGAATACTGAAAATCCGCCATGCGCTTTAGCGATATTATTGATCAGCTCCATAATCAACACGGTTTTCCCTACGCCGGCGCCGCCGAACAGACCGACTTTTC
>CAZRJZ010000132.1:534-4326 GCA_964600465.1 uncultured Rickettsiales bacterium | reverse complement strand
TTTCCGCCTTTCACATAAGGCTCCAGAAGGTCGATTACTTTAATGCCGGTAACAAGAATCTCAGTCTTGGTGGATTGATCCATAAACGCCGGAGCTTCCTGATGGATGCCGGCTTTTTGCTTAGTGACGATCGGGCCGCGCTCATCAATCGGCTCTCCAATCACGTTTAAAATGCGACCCAATGTCTCAGGCCCCACAGGCACGGAAATTGGCGCGCCGGTGTCGGTGACCGTTTGGCCGCGTGTCAGCCCATCCGTGGAATCCATGGCGATGCAGCGCACTTCGCCTTCGCCAAGATGTTGCGCCACTTCCAGTACTAAGCGATGGCCGTTGTTGCTGGTTTCCAGCGCGTTTAGGATAGCCGGGAGTTTTCCGCTCTCGAACCGCACGTCCACTACGGCGGAGATTACCTGGGTGATGGTGCCTTTGGTCTCTGTCATGGGTTGAGTTCCTACCGGCTCGATTACTGCCTGTCAAGACACTCCTGCCACAGTTTGCAAGAGAAGATGTCTTTTTCTTAAAAAATTTGAGCGTTAATGGGCGATAAAGCGGTCAATCCGCATAGGGGTTTTTGTTTTTCCGTATCTTGAAGCGAATGGGAATTCCGGGGAGCTTAAACCATTGCCGCAGATCGTTTAAAAGGTAACGCATGTAATGCTCCGGGATTTCCCGCTCCGGTAAATTGGCGGCAAATACCAGCGTTGGCGGCCGGCTTTTGGCTTGCGTTACGTAGCGCAATTTCAATCTTCTGCCGCTGATGAGCGGCGGCGAGTGGCGCTCCAGCGCATCTTCCAGCCAGCGATTAAGCTCTCCTGTAGGGATACGCGTGCTCCAGACTTCATAAATGCGGAAAATTTCCTGCATCAGCTGCGGCAAGCCCTTGCCCTTTTGCCCGGAGAGATAAACAACCGGAATGCCTCTGACATGCGGGAAGGCTGTTTGAAGGCGGTCTTCCACCCGTTTGCGCACGGCCTGCTGATCGCTGACCGTATCCCATTTGTTAACGGCGAGCACCAGCGCGCGGCCCTCGCGCTCAACGAGTCCGGCAATGCTGATATCTTGTTTTTCCATCGGAGCGGAAGCGTCCATCATGAGCACCACCACTTGCGCATACTGAATGGCGCGTAACGTATCGCCCACCGCCATTTTTTCCACCGTATCTTCAATATGCGTACGGCGGCGCATGCCGGCGGTGTCCACCAGCTTAAGCGCCCGGCCTTCATAGGTAAATGGCACGGCAATAGAGTCACGGGTGATGCCTGCTTCCGGGCCGGTAAGCAAGCGGTCTTCTCCCAAAAGCCGGTTGATGAGCGTTGATTTTCCTGCGTTTGGCCTGCCTACAATGGCGATATGTAGTAACGGATCAGAGATTTCCGAAGATTCTGAAACGATTTCATCGTGCTTTGTATAAGGCATTAACGCCTCGTATAACTCCCCCAGTCCTTCGCCGTGAGCGGCGGAAATAGGGACTGGCTCGCCGAACCCAAGCGCATGCGCCTCATGTACCGTGGCATTAGCGGCGTTTCCCTCAGCCTTATTCACCAGCAAAACAACGCGCTTTGCGGCTTTGCGCAGGATCTGGGCGAAATGCTGATCCATCGGCGTAATGCCTGCGCGGCCATCGATCACAAAAAGCGTTACGTCTGCGTCCTGTAGCGCGCGCAACGTTTGCTGTGTCATCCGCGCTTGCAGGCTGTTGGCCTCGGCTTCCTCCAGGCCGGCGGTGTCAAACAGCAAAAAGCGCAAAGGCCCGATGTGCCCCTCTGCTTCCCTGCGGTCACGCGTGACGCCGGGCTGGTCATCCACCAGTGCATGCTGAGTTCCGCTAAGGCGGTTAAAGAGGGTGGATTTGCCGACGTTCGGGCGTCCGGCAATAGCAAGCGTAAGCATGGCTACCGCAACGCATGGAGTGTTGCATCTTGTCCGGCAAGATAGAGAGTATTATTGGCGATGACCGGCGCTGTTTCTATGCCTTGCGGAATAGAAACACTGCCAAGCTGCTTGCCGTCTGCCGGAGAGAAAATCTGCATTTCTCCGTGGCTGCCTGCCACGTAAATTTTTCCGCCTGCAAGGGTAGGGCCTGCCCAGTGGTAGCGCCCTTTTTTCTCTTCCTGGTCTTTGTAAAGCGGCAGAGAAGTTGTCCAGTAAACCCTTCCGTCCATACGGTTGAGCGCCGCAAGCGTGTTGGTGGTGGTAAGCACAAACATCGCGTTCCCAACAACGCGCAGCGGATTTGTTGTGGCAATGGCTTTTTCCCAAACGCGCTGGCCGTTATCCAGCCGATAAGCGCCTATGATTCCTGCATTTCCGGCAACATAGAGCGCATTGCCTACAATAACCGGGTCGCTGCTTATATCGCTGAACAGGCCGGTAGCATTGGTGCGGCGCGCCATGCTGAGCGTGTCTGTCCAGCCCTCCGCGCCCGTGGAGGCGTTTAATGCGAATATTTCTCCTGAAGAATAAGGCGCTACCACAATGCCGCCCGATAAGGAAGGCGAAGCATGCGAAAGAAAACTCGCCCCTTCATGAATGCCGCTATGGTTCCAGACAATGGTTCCGCTTTTAGCGTCAAGCGCGAAAAGCTGGCTATCGGCGGTGACAATATACGCCATTTTGTCATCCGCTTTTGGCGCGGCGCGTACGGGAATGGCCAGGTTTTGCTGCCATAAGCGTTTGCCGGTTCGGGCATCAAACGCCGCTGCGACTCCCCGGCCTGAAACGGCGTAGAGCGCGCCATTGGCATAAGCAAGGCCGCCGCCAAGCATGGCTTCACGCCTATCGGCGATGGCTTCGGAAACCCAACGTATTTTGGCAATGTCCGTTGTTTCATGCGCCGAAATATTTCCCCGTGCATCCATGGCAAATACGGCGCCTTCGGCAACGACAGGCGAGGGGATTTCCCCGTTTTCCGGCGCGTAGGCCTTGCCGATATCCGTCTGCGCACGGCTGCGCAAATCACCGCTAAACGCCGGATGCTCAATTGCCGACGCGGCATTGCCGCCATGTTGAGTCCATTGCTCAGACGGGCCGGCGGATGGCAGAATGATCGGGGTGCCGCTTAAGCTGCTATCCGGCTTTAACTCGTTTTCACGGTCGATCAGCACGGCTACGCGCTTACCGGGGAGAATATCGCTGTGTTTCTCGCCGCCGCCAAGCCAGGAAGGCGTATCGTCGCAGGCGGCAAGGAGCGTTGCGGCGACCGTAACCAAAAGCAGTTTAGAGAGGCATTGCATGACATTACTCCTTTGACGAGACTTCGGGAGATAGATAAGCAGCCACCATACCGGCGCGTTCACGGATGCCCGGGGGGGCATCCGCCGCTTCTTTGCTTTGATTGAATTTAGCAAACGCCCCTTTAGGATCGCCGTTTTCTATGGCCTGCCAGGCCGTTAAGTCGGCATGCGTGTAATAAAACGCGGAGCCTGCTTCCGGCTCTGCAACTTCTTTGGCGCCAGTGCTGATAAATAGCGCGCTTGCTAAGGAACGTATGGCAGGGTCAGCGTCTTTTGCATCGCGCAGTTTTGCATATTGCTCCGATGCTTCTTTGGTCTTCCCTTCCTTAACGAGCTGCGCTGCATAATGCAGCCGGGCAATGGAGGTTTGAGGGGCGGACGGGGAGCTTGCGGCCAGCTGTTCAAGCGGTTTTGAGTCCGTTTTCGCTTTGCCTAATGCCTGCACTAATGCGCCGGTGCGTTCCGCGGCAAGAGAGTTTTGGTAATGCTGCCAGCCTGTATTTGCCGCCGTGCCGAGCACTGCCGCGGCGCATAACGTTAAAATCATATTTCCGTAGCG
>CAZRJZ010000132.1:0-524 GCA_964600465.1 uncultured Rickettsiales bacterium | reverse complement strand
CTCACGCTCCAGATCTTCTTCAAGCTCTCTAATAAATTCATCCATCTCAGCGCCCTTCTTTAAATCATGCGGCTATCATACCCAATGTGGGTCTTCTGGCAATAGCCGTCTGATTACCACGTGTTTTCAGGGATGGTGCCGGTTAAGAAACGCTCGGCTTCCAGCGCGGCCATGCAGCCGGTGCCTGCGGCGGTGACGGCCTGGCGGTAGATTTTATCCTGCACGTCGCCGGCGGCAAAGACGCCTGGAATACTCGTGCGCGTGGTTCCGGCTCTGGTGACGATATAATGATCGCTATCCAGCCCGATATGTCCTTTGAATAGTTCAGTATTCGGGCTATGGCCGATGGCAATAAACGCGCCGTCTATTTTGATCTCGGAGAGTGCGCCGGTTTGCGTGTCTTTCAGCCGTATTCCCGTGAGAGAGGGTGGATTGTTTGTGCCTAAGAACTCCTCCACGCTGGCGTTCCATCTAACCGCAATCTTCGGATTGGCAAATAAGCGCTCCTGGCCAATTTTCTCGGC
>CAZRJZ010000131.1:0-4835 GCA_964600465.1 uncultured Rickettsiales bacterium | reverse complement strand
GTTGCTGTACCGGAGGATTAAAGCGATGGCTACGTCGGTAAGTCTGGGGAATTTTTTTTCGGTCAATGGCCGCAGCGTTCTGGGGAGCGCAGGCGGGTCCGGCGTAGACACGCAGAGCCTCATTACGGCTCTTGTAGACGCAAAAAGCCAGTCCAAAGTACAGCTGGAAGATAAAGTAACCTTGAACGATACAAGGATCACGGCGCTTCAGGAATTCAATACGCTGCTTGGTAAGTTAAAAGACGCCACCAATCTCTTGCGCAATCCGCCCGGCATATCTAACGCAGCCAATAACATCTTTCAGTTCACCAGCACATCCGTGGCATCCAACACCTCCATTTCCGGGGAGAATTATGTGCAGGCAAGCAGCACCGCCGGCGCAAGCTTAAGATCATATATCATTGACAGCATCACTTCCGTTGCCAGCGCAAAACAACAATCAACCGGCGATTTTGTGATTGCCGACGCGGATACCGCGGTTGTCGCCACCGTTGCCGGACCAACGCAGATTCAAGCCGGCACCGTTACCATTAATGGACAAACAATCACATTCACAAACGGAGACAGCCTCAACACCGTAGTCAGCAAGATCAATCAAAAATCCAGCTTAACCGGGATCGACGCGAGCGTGGTGAAAGTCAGCGGAAGTCATTACCGTATTTTATTTACGGCGACCTCCACCGGAGAGGATGCCACTTTTAATTTAGGCGATCCCGGCGACCCGACCGTTTCTTCCGTTTCCGACCCGGGCGGCGTGTTCTCGCAGATTGTCTTCGATACCACCAATGAAGCGACCAACGCTGAATTTGATTTTGGCGGCATCCCGATTGAGCGCCAAAGCAATGCCATTGATGATCTGGTGGACAACGTTACTTTTACCATCATGCAGGAAACGCCGGTGAGCACCGCGGTCACAATTACGGTCAGCCCAGATCGCGCTATCGCGAAGAATGGCGTTATCAACTTTATCAATGCCTATAATGATTTAAGAATTTTTTACGCCAAGCAAACAAAAGTAGGTGCCGATGGCGTGCCTGACAAAGATGCCGTACTGGTCAGCGACACCACAGTTCGCTCTATCATGAATAATCTGGCCAGCGAATTGGGAAGGGTAACGGACGGCTTGACGGGAGATTACACGCGCATTGGCGATATCGGCATCACCTTCGCCGATCTTCCCGAAAGCGCCGACAACCCTTATGTGCGCAATGTCCTTACCCTGGACGAAAGCAAGCTTGAAGAAGCGCTTGCTGCAGACTTCACCGCAGTCAGCCAAGTGTTTGGCCTGAGCTTCAGCGCCGACAATGCCAGCCTGGCCGTTTATTCCAGCACTAACGACCTGGCGGTGAGCGCTTTTACGCTGAATCTTGATTTTCCAAGCAGCACCACGGCCACCTATCTTGATGCTGACAATGTCTCGCACACAATTGCGGTGGACGTTGCGTCGGTAGGCACCACCGGGTATTCGATTTCAGGCAGGGAAGGCACGGTGCTTGAGGGCCTGGTGATGGTTTACGGCTCTACGTCCGACGCCACCATCAATGTCGATATCAGCCAGGCAGTCGCCGGCAGGATGTATAATATCTCAAGCGATGCGGCGAAAGCCAACACCGGACTCGTAGCGGAAGCCTTAAAAACCATTCAGGACAGCAACACGCGTTACAGCGACGAAATCGCTAAAATGGACGATGCCATTGCCACATTCCGCAACCAACTGCTCGATAAATTCGCCGCTATGGAAAGGGCAATTGCGCAGGTCAATGTATTGCTCCAGCAGCTCTCTGCCCAGGCGGATGCGCGCTTGGCCGCCAACAGTTAACCCCCCTAACGCCAGAGCATTTGATCAATGTAAAAGGACAGGCAGAAATGAAAAATACCCGGTACGAAGCCTATGCAAATGCCACCCAAACGGTAGCAAAAACCCGACAGGTCATTATGCTGTACGATGCAGCGATCCGCAATCTGCGCCAGGCAAAAAAAGCAATAGAAGAGAAACGCATCGAAGACCGCTATAAGTTGCTTTGTAAAGTGGGGGATATTATCTACGGCCTTCAAGGAGCCCTGGATTTCGAGAGCGGGGGAGAAGTAGCTAAAGTGCTTTATAATTATTATGCCTCGCTGGATATGCGCGTATTTTCGCTGCATAGCAGTCAGGATTTTGTAACGTGCGACAAAGTGATCGAGGACTTAAGAGCCATGCGCGAAGTATGGGAAGAAATTGATCGCAGCGCCGCCGGAGAACCGGCGAGCGATGTAAAACAGCCGGAAACGGACGTGATCTCCTTTCCGCCGGAAACAGATTCAATCGGCATTGTCATTTCCGCCTAAAACATTTCGAACTCTGGCACGGAACTTGCTGAGCTTTCTTTAGGAATTTCTATAGAAAGGGTGGATATGGCAAGTCTTGCTTTGGCGCTGGCGTTACCCGCTGCTACGCCTGACGTACCGCTTATCAAGCAATCCGTTGCCGCGCCTGACGCGCTTTCTCAGCGGACTGCTTCGATTCGCGCCGATCACGATACAACGCCTGCAACCGGCGAGACTTCTGACGACAACGCATTTTCTAAAGCGCTGGGCGCTTCCCGGGATGAATCGGGCGCCCCTGAGAAGTCGTTAAAAAGCAACTCATGAGAAGACGAGAAGGAGGTTGATTCCACCCCCGAAGAAGCGGTATTGGCGCCAATCCCCGTACAACAAGCGGCGCCTATCGATCCGGCCACCATGATTGCCGTGCAATTGCAGGTGGAAATTCCTAAAGATCCTGCGTTACTCCATGATCTTCCCGAGGACGCTTTGCAAGCGATAGCAGACCCGCTCCAGACGCCCCTCACCGATCCGATACCGCCCACCACCGGTTCAACCGCCTCCATCCCATCGCTTCCTTTGCCCGATGAAACCGCGCAGCCCCCTTCGGTAAAGCAAGAACAGCCGGCGGCTATCGCGCCCTCCAGCGGAATACCGGCTGAATCTGCGCTGACCAACGCGCTGTGGGCGCTTCGAGAAGCCCAACGCAGCGGAGACCTCGCCCAGCTTGCCAATGCCCTGCAATCTTTGCGCAACATATTGCACCAAACCCCCAGCCTGCCCCCACAACAGGCGGCGGAAATCGCGAAGATCATCGACGGGCTTAGTAAATTTCCTCAAGACAGGCTGATTAGGCACGCCGTTGACGAAATAACCGGGGTAGCGCCTCCATCGGCCCCACTGCCGCCAAAGCCGGATAAGGCAACGCCGCCCGGCACGCAAGACCTCCCTGCCCCGACGGCGCTCAACGCGCAAGCGCCCAAGCCGGAAATCAGCACTCATAAGCCGTTGCCTTTTGCAGAAGCGGCGCAACAGGCGGCCACACCCAACGGAAGCGCCGAAAGCAATGGTTCGCAAAATCCCGACGCCGGGTCGCAAAATCAGCAGCAACCTGCAAACGGACTTCAACTCACCCATGCTTCGCTGACACAAGACCGGGGAATGAACGCCACGGCAGAAGGAAAATTTGACCGGTTGCTTCAAGCCGAACCGAAAAATCTGAGCGAACAGGTGACGTTCCATATGAAAACGGCAAGCCGTAACGGAGAGAGCCGCATCTCCGTTCAGCTGGATCCGGTAGAGCTTGGAAAACTGGATATTCAACTCAGCTTTGGCCGCAATGGCAGGGCCGGCGTGGTGATCACCGCCGAAACCCGCCAGGCCATGGAGTTGCTGCAAAAAGACGCCGCTGCTCTTACCAACGCATTGGCGGACTTAGGGATCAAAACCGATAGCGGCAGTTTGAATTTTAATTTGCGCGGCGAACAGCAATCGCAGCAACAGTCGCAGCAGCAGGCTTACCGCCAGCAAAACGGACATTTCATGCAAGAAGCCGACCTTCTGGAAGAAGCCCTATTACAAGCGGACCCAAAGAGTTACGTAACGCAGGTGCGTGACGGGATAGACATTCAGATTTAATCAACAGGAGATATGTTATGGCGATAGTAAACGCGGTAGTAAGCGACAATATTAAAACACTGGCCGCATCCAAAGATGCACAGGCGGCAAAGTCTAAAAGCGAGCAGGCAAAAAACTCGCTGCTTGGCACTTACGAACAATTTTTAAAAATGCTCACCGTGCAATTGCAAAACCAGGATCCTACGGACCCGATGAAATCCGAGCAATTTACAGCCCAGATCGCGGCACTTAGCACGGTTGAACAACAGGTCAACACAAATAAAAACTTAGAGCAGCTCATTGCGCTGATGGGCGGTGGGCAGCTTAATACGTTAGTCGGATATATCGGCAAGCAAGTGGAAGCGGAAGGCAACGTCACCGTGCTGGACGGCCAGCAGCCCGCCATGATGACTTATACACTCGATCGGCCGGCGCAGAGCGTGGAAGTGACGATTCAAGACAGCACCGGTAAGGTCGTATTTTCAGGAGAAGGCCTCAAAACAGCCGGAAAAAATACCGTTTACTGGGATGGAAAAAATAGCTTCACGGGCGAAACATTAGCGCCGGGAACTTACAAATTCAAAGTATCGGCAAAAGATATAGGAGGCAAAGACATCGCAGCCACCACCTACACCAGCGGCGTTGTCAGCTCAGCCGACCTGGAAAATGGCAAAGGCATGCTTTCCATTGGAACCATCCAGATTCCGGTAGAAAAATTACTTTCGGTGAAAAAGGCATAAGTCTTGCATAAGAGCTTATCAGGCAGTGCGCACACCGCGCGCACAAGAAATTAACATCAGGAGGTTATTATGAGTTTATACGGAGCGTTGTATTCAGGGGTATCGGGGCTAAAGGCGGAGAGTAACCGCATCGGTATTTTCTCCGACAACATCTCCAACGCGAATACCGTGGGG
>CAZRJZ010000130.1:0-4870 GCA_964600465.1 uncultured Rickettsiales bacterium | reverse complement strand
TTCTCGCGCTTCACCGTTTTCGCCTGATGTGCAATCATAAATTTAACCAGCTGTAACGCTACGATGAAAAAGGAGGGAGGTTCCAATATCATCGTATTTCAAGTACACTAAATCAGTATAGAGGCTATCATGCAATAATTAAAAAACTGTTATTCCATCAACTGCTTGCCGAATAATTTTACTTTCAATTCCAATATGCGCTTTTTAAAAGCCTACCGGCTTCCACCATGTGTTTTTATAATGGGCTTTTTTGTCGTATAATTCCACCGGAAGTGCAAGTCTTTCTGCAGTTAGTTCACCCATGCTCGCAAGCAGCGCGTAGGCTCGTATCATATTATCACGTTGCGCTCGCACCAGATTTACTTTGCTTGCAAAGGCTTCCTGTTCGGCATTAAGCACGTCTAAAATAGTGCGGACGCCATAATCATTCTCCTTACGCACACCGGTCAGAGCAACGTCTGAGGCGCGTACGGATTCTTTTGTTGATTCAATTACCAGCAGCGATGCCTGGTAATTCTCAAAGGCGGAAGTGACCGACTGCACCATGGCGTTTCGCACCTGTAGCGTGGTATAGTGTGCTTGCTGCTCAGTGTTGCGCGCCGCGCGGAGCCGCGCATATTCTGCGCCGGACTGATAGAGCGGAATGGCGACATTTACGGTAATGGCGTCGGAATCATAGCTGCTTGTGCCGCCCAGGAAACGGTTTCCCTTGGTTCTATCCATCGAGCCTTGCAACGCCACATTTGGCAGCAAATCTCCCACGCGGGAATGCACTCTATAGCGCGCTGAATTTTCGGTAAACTTGGCGCGCGCAAGATCGGGATTCATGGTTGCCGCCTGATCCAGCGCAGCTTGAAGCGTTGCCGGAAGGCTCGGCAGGGTTGCAGAGGAGGAAAGGGAGAGCGGCTCAATCCCAACGGCCTCTATATAGGCTGCACGTGCGGATTTTAAGTTGGCTTCCGCCTGGCGCAACTCCGCCTGAGTCATCGCCAGCCGCGCCTGCGCCTGCGCCTCATCGGTTCTGGTTAATTCCCCGGCTTTGAAACGCGCCGTGGTGGACTCAAGCTGTTTTTCGAGTACGTTCAGATTGTTTTGGTTTAGCTGAAGCTCAGATTCGGTCGCAATCATGTTGGCGTGCGCCGTGACGGCGTCCAGCAGAACCAGTTGTTCAATCGCGGTCAGTTGGGCGCGGGCTGCTTTTACTTCGGCTTTGGCGGCTTTAAAATCCGCCAGCGTGGAGCCGCCGTTAAAAACAGGCTGGTTCACGGTAAGCGCTTTGGTTTCTGCGTTGTTGTAACGCTCGGCGCTGGAATTGACGGATGTGCGTTGGCGGCCTTTGTCATATTCGGCTATGGCGGTGGGCCTGAAACCGGAGGCGGCTAGAGCGACGCCTTCGTCGGCTAAGGCCAGCGCCTCCCGCTCCGCTTTTAAGCGCGGATTGAAAAGGTAAGCCGAAACGAGCGTCTGCGTTAGGGAATCCGGTGCTGGTTTTTCCGTGACTGCAGTGGGAAGTGTGGCTGTTGCAGGTTGTGCGAAGGCCGGCAAAGAGCCACCGCAAACCGGTAACATAGCGCTGAACAAGAATATTTTTTTAAAGTTTCTTATGGGCATATACTCATGAGTGGCTTACCAAACGAATCCGGAAGGTTGGGCGAACTCCGGGAGCAACGGAACGCCGGCGTCTGCCGATTGGTTGAGAAATAGAGCGCCATTGATTTTCCGGTACTGCACCATTTTTCCGCAGCCATGAGTGGCGGCGTTATTTGCGGGGAAATACTGCACCGCTACCAGTCTTCCGCCTTCGGCCAGCTGATTGGCAATGCTTTGAGGAAGCACCTCAATACCTCCGTTGATCAGGATGACATGATATGGCGCGCCCACCGCATAACCTTCGGTAATGGTAGGGGTATGTTTGACCTGCACGTTCTCGGCCCCCAAATAACGGATACGCGCCGCCGCTTCTTCGGCCATTTCCTTAACGGACTCGCATGCCGTCACATGGGCGCAGCAGTGCGCAAGTATGGCGGCCGGATATCCATACCCGCAAGCCACAACCAGTGCGCGATCCTCCGGCTGGCATTCGGCTAATTCCAGCAGCCTGGCAAAAACCAGCGGTTCCATCAGCACGCGCCCTTGTCCGATATTTAAGTCATCATCGGCGTAGGCGGCGCCACGCAGGCGCGGCGGCACAAACGCTTCTCTTGGAATTTCCGCAAACAGCGCAAGGAGCCGATGGTTCAACACCTGGTTGGTATAAAGCTGCCCCAGAGCCATATTCCTGCGGGAGGCGAGGGTATTGGGTGTCATGCGGAACCTGTTCTTTCGATAGGAGTGTTGCTACGGTGCATACCGGATTTTTGGCTCCGTGGCAATCGCTCACATTGTTTTTTCAAGCCCTATGCGTAGGTTCTCTTCTGTGATTGCGGCTTCTACCGTGTAGGTATCGCGTGGAATTTCCGCATAGATAATGCGGTCGCACAATGTCTGCTGGGAGATGTACGATAGGTGCGCTTGAGCAGCGAGGCGCATGGTGGGTGAGCAGTGGAGGGTGACTCCGATTCGATCCGATACATTAAATCCGGCATCTTTGCGCGCCTGCTGAATCGCCCTTACCAGATCTCTCGCCGCACCTTCTTGTTCCAGCTCAGGTGTTACCTCTATATCAAGCAGTACCAGTGCGGAGTTATCCGAGAGAGCTTGTGCACGCTCTTTGAATTCGGGTTTCGGCTCCAGTATAAGCGTGAATTCTTCCGGCTCGAGCACGGCGTCCAGTATGGCTAGTTTTCCGCCTGGGAGTTGTCTCCAGGCACCCTTTTTGCTCTCCGGAATTATTTGTTTGATTTTGTCCGGTAACCTTTTGCCAAGAATTGGGAAATTTATTTGGAGTTTAAGCGTTGCATAATCGTTGAATGTGTGGGAGCTATACAGCTCTTTGACATTCACTTCGTCGCGGATGATGTCGGTGAACCGGTTAGAAAACGCCTCTTCAGGGGCAATCACCGTGAGGCGTTTAAGCGGTAATCTTACACGTAAGTTACGGGCATTACGAATGGAAAGGGCGGTGTTGCAAATCGCCTGCACGCGATCCATATCTTCTTCCAGTACGGGATCTGCGCTTGAGTCTTTGAGTTAGATCTCCGGGAATTTTGCCAGATGGACACTGCCTTCTGCCGTTTTTTTATCTGCTGAAGTAAGGCCCAGATACATTGCTTCCGTGGTTAATGGAAGCAATGGGGCAAGGGCGCGCAGCATGTTATGCAGGCACGTGAAAAGCGTATTGTATGCCGCTTGTTTATCCTCATCTTTTTCGGCTTTCCAGAAGCGCGGTTTGTTGCGGCGAATGTACCAGTTATTGAGGGTCTCGAAGAACTGACTCCCCGCCAGGCAGGCATCGGGGGTGCTGTAGGTGTCGAGCGCTTGTGTGATATCTTTAATGGCGTGCTCAAGTTTTGCTAGAATATAACGATCCATTATATTGGCGCTGCTGAAGGAATATATTGCTTCGATGCTGTCGGCGTTGGCGTACATGCAGAAGAAATTATAGGCGTTCCAGATGGGCTTAATGGAGAGGCGTACTACGTCGCGGATAAATTTTCCTTCTTTGTCGATTTGCAGCTCCGAGCCACGCATCACGGGAGAATTCATCATGAACCAACGTAAGGAATCTGCGCCATATTTATCAAATAGATCAGATGGATCTACATAATTGTTCAAGCGTTTGCTAAGCTTCCTTCCCTGGTCATCCAGGACAACGCCATGGCAAATGCAATTTAAGAAAGGGGGGCGATCGAATAACGCCGTGCCAAGCACCATGAGCGTATAAAACCAGCCGCGTGTCTGCGCCATGTATTCTACAATAAAATCGGCTTGCGGAGGGAGGTCTGAGCTGAAGGGGTAATGCGCTTGCGCAAACGGCATGGAGCCAGACTCAAACCAGCAGTCGAATACATCTTCTACGCGCCTGAGAGTGTATTGTGGGTCTTGTGGATCGGGTCTGGTTAGCTGGTCGATATAAGGGCGATGAAGGTCTTTAACTTCTACATTAAAGAATTCGTTTAACTCTTTGATTGATCCGAATACATAAAGATTTTTATTGTTAGGATTATCGCTCATCCACACCGGAATAGGGGTTCCCCAGAAGCGATTACGGCTGATCGACCAGTCCCGTGCATTCTCCAACCATTTGCCAAACAAGCCATCCTTGACATGTGTTGGGATCCAGTTGATTTGCTGATTAAGCGCCACCATGCGATCACGGAATTTGCTGACCTCCACGTACCAGCTTGGCATAGCCCTGTAAATAAGCGGCTGATCCGTGCGCCAGCAATGAGGGTAGTTGTGCTTTATTGTTTCTTGCTTAATGAGTTGTCCGTTATTCTTCAACCATTGAATGATGCGTTCATTCGCCTCACCAAACGTGTATTTCCCGGTGTTCTCTGCAATCACATTAAGGCCTTTGAGTGATAAATCCGGCAGATCGTAAACCTCATCGGTAAAGCGCCCGGCATGGTCTACCGGGCATACTAACTCTATGCCATTGGCTTCGCATACGCGCTGGTCGTCTTCCCCAAAGCCTGGCGCCATATGCACAATGCCTGTGCCGTCGGTGTCAGTCACGAAATCCGAGCCATCCAGGATGCGGAAGGCATTTGGATGATCTTTGAAATAAGGAAAGAGGGGAGCATACTGCATGCCCGTGAGTTTAGAGCCCGGTATAGGGGTGTCGACCCCATGCCATTTCTCATCCTGCTCACGAAGCTCTTTATATCTATCAACGGCTCCCAGGGCGATAACATACCCAACGCCTCCTTTAACGATGAGCGTATACTGAATATTTTGATTGATCGCTAAGGCAAGATTACTTTGTAGT
>CAZRJZ010000129.1:0-4935 GCA_964600465.1 uncultured Rickettsiales bacterium | reverse complement strand
ACAACGTAGATGTACGGCGGGTTTATTTAGGAGAGCGTTTTAGTCTCTGATGTGCCCAAAAAGCAGTGAGCGCGTGGCTTCCTCTACGTTTTCTTTGCGCATGAGTGATTCTCCTACCAGAAAACATTCAATACCAGATCTTTGCAGTCGTAATAAATCCGCATGGTTGTGAATTCCGCTTTCGCTAATACCCAGCACGCCTTTAGGTATGTAGGCGCTTAAGCGTTCCGATACCGCCAGATCGGTGCTGAAGCTCCGTAAATCCCGGTTGTTGATGCCAAGCATTTTAAGTGGCAGGCGCGTGCACGCACGATCCAGCTCTCGTTCGTCATGTACTTCTACCAGTACGTCTAAGTGCAGGCTATCGGCGGCGTGGAATAATTCTTCTGCCTGCGCGTCGCTCAACGCCGCCATGATCAGCAGTACGCAGTCCGCTTCCAGTGCACGTGATTCAATGATCTGGTAAGGGTCGATCATGAAGTCTTTGCGTAGCACAGGCAACAGGCAGGCCGTGTGGGCTGCTTGCAGAAAACTGTCCTGGCCCTGGAAATACGGCTCATCGGTAAGTACCGAAAGGCAGCTGGCGCCACCATTTTCATAGTCCTTTGCAAGCGTGGGCGGATCGAAGTGCGCTCTGATAACGCCCTTGCTGGGAGAGGCTTTTTTAACCTCAGCAATCAGGCCAAATCCTCCTGCCTCCAGGCGCGATTGCAATGCTGTGCAGAATCCCCTCGGCGCGCCGGCGTGCATTGCGGTTGCCAGTAAGCGCGCTTCCGGGGTTTCACGTTTCTTCCGTGTGACATGTGCCTTCTTTGCCTGGCAGATTTCAGTGAGCGTGTTCATGACTCACCGCAATCAGGTTTTGCAGCACTTTATACGCTGCCCCACTGTTCAATGCTTCCGTGGCCAGATTTGCGCACTCAGGAAGGGTGTTGGCCTTTCCTGCGATCATGAGCGCCGCGGCAGCGTTCAGTACGACTGCGTCATGGTACGCGCCCTTCATGCCCATTAACACCTCACGCAGCGCTTGTGCGTTATGTGCGGCATCTCCGCCTTTGAGTGAATCCGTTTGCGGTTGCATGCCAAACGATTCCGGGCTTAGCGTGTATTCCTCTATTTCGTTCTCCCGCAACTCCGCCACATAGCTTATTCCTGCGATATTAAGCTCATCCCCGCCGTCTGCGCCATGCACGATCAGCGCGCGTTTGCAGCCAAGACGCTGCAGGACTTCCGTCATCGGACGCACCCAGGCGCGGCTAAATACGCCCACCAGCTGATAATCCGGAGAAGCGGGGTTGGCAAGGGGGCCAAGCAGGTTAAACACGGTGCGTATGGCAAGTTCTTGTCGCACCGGGGTGATGTGCCGCATGCAAGGGTGATAAACCGGCGCCAGCATAAAGCATATGCCGGCTTCTTCCAGGCAGCGTTGTGCTACTGCAGGGGTGGCGTTGATATTAACGCCAAGCTCTGCCAGCACATCCGCCGAGCCGGATTTAGAAGAAACGGCGCGGTTGCCGTGTTTGGCTACCTTTACGCCGCAGCTCGCCACCGTAAGCGCCACAGCGGTGGAGATATTGAGAGAGTTTGTGCCATCTCCGCCGGTGCCGCAAACGTCCATAGTGCCTGGCGGAGCCTGAATTTTAAGGGATTTTACGCGCAAGACCTCCGCGCCCGCAGCGATTTCTTCTACGGACTCTCCTTTTACGCTAAGTCCCATGAGGAAAGCGCCCATTTGCGCAGGCGTGGCGCCGCCATTTAACATGATCTGAAAAGCGCGTACGGCCTGGTCGAAGGAGAGATCTTTTCCTTCCGCTATGGGCTTGAGGAGTTCCTGAATAATATTGTCAGCCATAAATGGCGATTATAGGCACAAAGCCGCGTCCGCTACAACGCAAGAATTTAACCGTCGAGTTTTCATCGGTAATCAGCGCAATCCCTCCCTTGACGCAGCGCAGCAATTGCGTTAGGAGTATTCCCCATGCAGCGTGTTTTAACGTTAATTCCCTTGCTAGATCTGTTTGCACTGGTGTTTTTTTTCGCCTGCTGGAAAGGGTACTCCACCTACGCAGAGCATAAAATCCGGGATAAAAAAAGCCTCCTTGCTATTACCAACCGTTACCGGCTGCAATGGATGCAGGAGATGCTGAAGCGCGAAAACCGCACTATGGACTCGATTATGGTGGGCAATCTGTTGCGCAGCATTACGTTTTTTGCCAACACCACCATTTTTATCCTGATCGGCCTGGTGAGTATGTTGGGTTACCATGATAAAGCGGAAGCCATTATTGAGGTGATCCCTTTGGCACAAGCGTCTTCAGGCCTATTGTGGGAACTGAAGATTTTTCTGCTTATCATTATTTTTATTTACGCGTTTTTTAAATGCACCTGGTCTTTAAGGCAATATAATTACGCCGGCATTTTCGTGGTTTCCGCGCCGCCCGCTAAGGAGCGCGTGGAGGAGCATGGGCGTATTGCAGAAAGAGGGGCGCGGCTTGTGGCGAATGCAGCGCGGCATTTCAATCATGGATTACGGGCGTATTATTTCGGGTTGGCGGTGCTGGCGTGGTTTGTGCACCCATGCCTTTTTATGCTTGCCACGGCGATTGTGGTGTTCGTAACGCACCGGCGGGAGTATCGGTCCACCACGCTTAGCGCTCTGACTGACTAACCATGCCTGGTTTTGCGTATCGCCCCTGGGAAGATTTCGCTAATCTCACCTATCCCGAAAAAGGGCTGATTCTTAAAGCCGATTTGGTGGATGTGGCTATTTTCCGAAAGCAAGAACGCGTGGAGGCGTGCCGTGGCGCAGATCCCATCGAAGTGGTGGCGGCTTATGCACAAAATCACCTGGTTTACACCAAAGAAAACTATATTGAACAATGCGATGCGCAAGATTATGAAAAAACACCTATGCAGGATCGTGTTAACAAGTTTACGCAAGCCTATCCGGAAAATGCGCCGCTTTTATTGCATAAAGCGCTTGCCGATATTGTGGTGGATGCAGCGATTGCTCTGAAGCTAAGTCACGGCTTCCGATTGCGGATCTATGACGGGTTGCGCACCATGGAAGCGGCTTATACCCTCTATCGTCACGCAAAAGCGGAGTGGCTTGGCTATGATGCGCAAGGCAATAAAACCTTGCCCACGCTGCTTTCTGAGCCAGGCGATTCCGCGCATAATCGGGGGCTTGCGGTGGATACCTCCCTCCTGGACGAGGAAGGCCGTGAGTTTGAACGATTTGATAACTTAAATATGGAAGTCAGTCATCGTGATTATCGGGGAGATGTCGTCAGCGCTCAGCAGCGCAATGCGCGGATGATAAAAGAGCGTGCCTTTCAGCGGACGGCACTGGCGCGTGGAACGTTACTGGCCCCTTTGCGTTCGGAATATTGGGATGATCGCATGCCCGGGCGTGACGAGGATCTATGGCGCGTAATGGAGAGTATTTGCCGCTGTATCGGGGTTTCTGCGCCTGCCGAGAAAGCAAAAGATTACGAGCAATTCGTGCGGCAATGGCAGGCGCTGGATGCGGATCTGTTGGTACAGGTATTGGGAGAATCTGCACGCACGCCCCCGCCTTACGCACAGATTATTTTTCATGAGAAGTTCAATGTGATTTATGGCGACCGTGCGTAGCTGCGCATGCCAGACAAGTACCGTAACCGCTTATTCTCTGCCGTGCAGGGCAAGCTTATGAAACGATTAATAAAATGCTGCTTACAAAACGTCCGGGCCAGCTACCACGCAACAGATTGATCGGCCTCATTGTATTTCACGCCTTTAAAGCAGACAATATTGGCATATTGAATGCCTTGCAGGCTCGCCACAAGCTTTTCAAAATCCGCCTTCCCATTAATCCTGATAAGATGCTTTCCTTTTAGTTCGTAAATACTAAACCCGAGATCCGAAATAAGTTCAAGGTAACGAATAGGTTCCGCTCCCGCATACCGTATACCTTGAGGCCAGAATTCGCTGAGGATAATCATTTTCTCAGAGCGTTTTACCGTTTTTTGCGCTCCTTTGAGCACATAAAATTCATGTCCTTGAACATCCATTTTAAGATAGTTAATTTCATTGATTCCAAGCTCAGGAAGCAACGTATCGATCTGGCGTTTAGCAATCGGCGTTGCGGTTGCTTGAGGGGGTCAGCTCAGATGGATGCAAGCGATTATCGGCCTTGTTGTCAGGATTACGGAATAATGTTGCGCTGCCTTCGGCATCGGAAGCAGCCAGTTGCGCAAGGTGTACTTCCGGGTAGCGCTGATGAGGCGATAGCAACGCAGTGTTTGCTTCCATCGTCCGAGAAAGATAGCGAAAACTTTCTTCATGAGGCTCAATGGCAACAATCTTTCCTTGCTTTGTCTTGGAAGAAACCAAATGCATGGCAAGAGCGGTATAAAGCCCCACATTGGCGCCGACATCAATCATGGTCATGCCGGGGCCAAGTGTGCGCCGGAAGAACGCCAGTTCTTCCCTCTCAAAGATACGCAACGTCAACGCTCCGGAAACAACCGGATCCTGCGGGTTAAGGCAGATAAGAGCCTCGCCAACCCGTAGCGCTTTAGGGATTATTTTCAGTAATATCGCATTAGCTAATTTCTTCAGCGGTTTTGGTTTTAGCACTACCGAGTAAATAAACTGCGTGATTCTCATGTTTATAATAACTGTTACGCCGTGGGTGGATTATAAAGCTAAACGAGATTTGACCGTTATGCAATAAAGGAAGTCCACAGCAAGCTTTCAAACGGAGAAAGCTATGCGCGGGAGGAAGTTATCATCCGAGTGTGGTGCATGGTGGAAGAAAATACGCCACCGCCTCATGAAGAAATCCGTTGAGAGCGGCGTTATTGTTATGTCTTATACTAATTCGCAATCAATATATTGCGTTACGCTGGCTGCGCCGCGCAAAACCGCCGCTTTCGGCGACGGTTTTGA
>CAZRJZ010000128.1:4728-5083 GCA_964600465.1 uncultured Rickettsiales bacterium | reverse complement strand
GCTACGGTAGAATACATGCCGCCCGACGTGCATGATAAAATCTATGCCTATGTGTCACACTTAGCGCATTGGCTGGCTTTTGCCTTCAAGGATTTGTTCCTTCCGTGGGAGCAATACCGTGAAACAAACCCCAGCTTCCGCCGTTTCATGCGCTTGAGCTACTCCGACGGCCCGTTATGGGAGGACATACTTTCGTCCAATAAGAACAATATAGATGAGGCGCTTGCGCGATTTATCGTACTGCTGCAGCAAATTCGGGGAGAATTAGCCACCGGCGAGCCAACCTCACAGGAAAATAACGATCTTCAGGTGTATACCGAAGCCTTGCCGCGCATCATTGCTTCCTGTCTCATTG
>CAZRJZ010000128.1:0-4718 GCA_964600465.1 uncultured Rickettsiales bacterium | reverse complement strand
GCGCAGTTCACCAGGAGGAACGCGCCTGCGGTTTCCGCCTTGCGCGTTATGCCGGATCCGGTTTTGAGGATTTTACTTCTCCAACCCAGGAAGCCCCGGATAACCATTTGGAATTTATATCGAATAATTCATCACAGGTGGTTGCCGCGTTAGACCTTGCACTTAGCGCCATAACCTCACGTATTGTCACAAAAGATTAACATTACATCTCCGGCTCTTATGCTAAAGTGGGAGCGTAGAAATGCTATTTTAAAGGGCAATCAATGGCGGGTGAGCGCAAACCCACACAAATAGACTCGGTTGTTCCTCGTTATGGGGACGGCATACCCGGGATTGCGCGTGAAAAAATTGACGGTGCCGTAGAGTCCACCACAACCGCCATGAAGGATTTCGGCTGGGAAGCCAGCACCATGGGCATTGGCCAGGGCGTTATGGCCGCCGCGCTTTTAACCATGGGAGCGTATATGCTCCCGGAAGCCATCGATGGTGCCGGGCTGGAAGCAGGGTTCAATCACGGCGTAAGAGCGCTTTTTACCAATCCGTTTACCTGGACCACCATGGCGCTCGGCGGCGCGTTTGGCGCAATCTTGGACGTACGAAATGACCAGACCAATCTGGAAAAAGACGTGGCCAATGCCCGCTCCAACCTGCAAACGTTACAAAAAGACCATAGCGTTACTAAAGAGAACGTGAAAACGCTGGAAGAAAAAGTGCAGGTTGTACACGGATTTGTAGAGCAGGAAAAAATGCGCCGGGAATCAGCAACACTCGCCTCTAAAGAACCTGTTTGCGCAGGGAAAGGAGCCCTATGAGCATTGTTGGCAACGAAGTAGCGCGCGTAAAAAAATCAGGTTTGCCGACCTTGCAATCCGTTTGGCAGCATTTGAAAAATCCGCGTACCTATCTTATTCCTGCCGCTATTTTAGCCGGTGGCGCAGGAATTTCTTATGCCGCCGCGCAATCCGGTATGGCAGAACCGGGCACTATGATGCATAGCGTCTCGAATATCTTTAAGGTAGAGACCCTTCAGGAAGGCGTAGCCAGAGGCGCCGTGGGTATGGGAATCGGCACTTTTCTTACCGCCACCATTGCCGCGCTTACCTGTAAGTGCCCTGGAGAACATGCTCACGCTCCCTCATCCACGCCAGGGAACGCAAAACCTGCTACGCCTGGCACTGGTATTAGTCCGCAATTGAGGCAGCAGGCGCCATCGCAACCGCGCTCAGGTCTTCCGCTGATGATTCCAGGCACTACCACTCCACCAACTAAAGGAGCAGCCCATGGCCATTGATACCGATAGAGCTGTCAGAAACATTACCACCGCCGGGTTGGTTGGCGCAGGGCTGGGCATGATGTTTAGCGGCGCCGGCGTAGGCGCAGCGGTAGTAATGGGAAGCACCGCCATTAACAGCGCCGCCGTGGGCGGATTTGCCGTGGTGGTTGGGGCAGCGCTTGGCGCAGTCATTGGGATTACCAGCGCGCAAATAGGATTGAATCAGGAAGCGGTATTAGAGCAGGTACGGCAGGAAACCCCGCAACCGGGTAGGGACCTATGAGATAGAAACGCCATTAAAGCTCACCCCTCCAGGCAGAGAGGGAGTTTAAGAGGAAATTTAGTATAACAGTCACGTGATTTAAAAAATTTATTTTAGGGAGTACAGACCATGGCAACGAACGAAAATCCAAATGCACCTACCATCACCTCCGGCTCAGACGGGCCACCAACCACTGGTGAATACGCCGCCAACGCAGCAAGCGGCGCTTTACGCGGCGCAGTGGTAGGCGGAGCATTAGCGGCTGGCGCTGCAGCAGCTGTGGCTGCCACCGCTTACGGCTTAGGAATTGGCGGTGATACAGTTGCAAATGCCGTTAATAGCACACTGGATACGGTTGGCGCAGGAAACTGGATAGCTACGGGTGAAACAGTTAAACAAAATATGGAGAATCTGAAAAATGCAGCAGAAGCTCTTTCAGACCATATGATGTTAGGAGAGGTTGCCGGTCAAGTGTCAGTTGCAACCAATCCTGCAACTGTTGAAATTGCTATGAGAAATTTTACAGAAGCGGTTGGTACAAAACCTGAACTGCAAGAAGCAGCAAAAGGTGTTATAGAAGCTGCAGGCAAACTACTTGAGCCAAGCACAACCGCTGGAGTCGCTGCTGCTGCCGCTGCTGCAGGCGGTATGGTTGGTACAGTGCTTAGTGCTCCTGCGGGTGCCATGGCTGGTATAAAAGACACCGACGCGAGATATATGGAGCACGTAGTCCTCCCAGGAGTCGCCGGCGCAGCGCTGCAACACGGCGTGAACATCGGGGATGCCCGGCGGCAACAAATGGGTGCAGCGGAAGAAACCCGGCGGCAACAAATCGATGCAGCGGAAGAAACCCGGCGGCAACAAATCGATGCAGCGCAAAGAGCCACCGAAGCGGCTTCTGAAGCAGCCGCGAGGAGCGTGCTTTCGCAACCAGAACGACCTGTTTTAGGTCCCTGGACGCGTATGGCAGTGACACAGAACGCCGAGAGAGGGGTATCTTCTCTGCAACCTGGCTAAATGATCCTTGTAGGCGACACTGCTCCTTTTTTGATTAGAAGTGCGGGGTATCCCCTCCCCCATAGGGGGAGGGTTAGGGTGGGGGCATTCTTATACCCGGCAGAGCAAGCCTGCCCCCCCTCCCAACCTCCCCCTACGGGGGGAGGAGTAGTGCAACGCAAGCAGTGAGGCTACTTATCTTGCTTTCTCCTTAAGGCAAGCCTACAAACACCTCATGCAATCACCCCTCCTTTTTATTGCCACAAAGCATTTACTGGCGCGTAAGCGTCAGAGTGTTGTGTCATTACTGGGAATTATTTTAGGCACGGCGTTTTTTCTGGCCATCTCTTCGCTGATGCAAGGCTCCCAGCGTGATTTTATGACACGGCTGGTGGATAATTCCCCGCATATTACCCTGTCGGATCAATTTCGGAATCCTCGCCAGCAGCCGGTGGAAACGCTCTACCAAGGGGCAGTGGAGTTGCGCAATGTAAAGCCCGTAACAGAAACGCGTGGTTTGCGAGGGTTTAACCAGATACTGGATTTTATCCGCTCCGAAAAAGGCGTGCTGGCTTCACCGGTGTTAATGGGGCAAGCGCTCATCACCTACGCCGGTCAGGACACAGGCGTAACCTTAAACGGCATGATTCCTTCTGAAATAGCCAACGTTTCCACCATCCAGAATTATATGATTGAAGGGAAAGTGGAGGCACTGGTCGCTGATCCGAATGGCGTTATTGTGGGGGCGGAACTCACGCGCATACTCTCGCTTAAACTAGGTGACAACATTCAGATTGCCGCACCAAACGGTCAGGTACGCACGTTCAAAATTTTAGGCATCTTCAGAACGGGCCGCTTGAACTATGATCAAACGGAAGTGTTCATGGGGTTAAAGCGCGCGCAAGCGCTGCTGGGGCGGGCTAATCGCGCCAACCGCATTATCGTCAAGATGGAAAACCCACAGCAGGCAGATAGCCTCAGTGCGCGTATTGAGCGCGAAATAGGCTATAAAACAGTTTCCTGGCAGGAATCTTCTGCAGATATACGCAACACCTTTGCCACACGAAATATTATTATGTACACGGTGGTAAGCGCGGTGTTGGTTGTGGCGTCATTCGGAATCTACAACGTTATTTCCACCGTGGTTTTAGAAAAACAGCGTGACATTTCTATTCTTAAATCCATGGGATTTTACGCCAGCGATATAAAACGCATCTTCGTGATACAAGGCACGTTGCTTGGGCTGGTAGGCTGCCTCACCGGATTGCCGCTCGGCTGTTTTTTCATGTGGCTGCTGATGCAATTGCGTATCAAACCTCCCGGCAGTACGGAGGCCGTGCAAATGCCCGTTGCATGGGATATTGAACAGTTTATTCTGGCCTCGGCATTCGCCCTTGCTTCCTCCATCCTGGCAGCTCTGCTGCCTGCCCGAAAAGCGGCAACAGTGCAGCCGGTGGATATTCTGCGAGGATCTTAAAAAAAATGGCTGCGCTCATCAAAGCAGAAAAACTTACCAAGCGTTTAGAAGGCGAAGTGCCGGTGACACTGGTGGAAGATGCATCCCTGGAAATTCTATCCGGAGAATTCGTAGCCATTACCGGGCCTTCCGGTTCGGGAAAATCGTCGCTTCTGTATTTGCTTGGCCTGCTGGATAACCCCACGGAGGGACGTATCTGGATAGGCGGCAAGGATACCGCATCGCTAACCCCCGACCAGCTTGCTGATTTACGCTGCGCGGATATGGGGTTTGTCTTTCAGTTTCATTTTCTGTTGCCTGAATTTACGGCGCTTGAAAACGTGATGCTGCCTATGCAACGTTTAGGCAAGCTCTCGAAGGTTGAAATGCATGAGCGCGCCACCATGCTCCTCAGCGACCTTGGGTTGCAAGATCAGCTTCATAAAACACCCCGGCAAATATCGGGTGGACAGGCGCAGCGCGTGGCCATAGCGCGTGCTCTGGCCAATGACCCACTGACCATTTTAGCGGACGAGCCAACCGGTAATTTAGATACCGCAAGCAGCGCTAACGTGCAGGAAATTCTGTATGAGCTTGCGCATCAACGCAACCGGGCGGTGGTGCTGGTCACCCACGATCAAGACGCTGCCCGGAAAGCCGATCGCATCATCAGCATCGTAGACGGAAAAATACGCTCGCAAGAGACTTAAAAGGCTTGATTTTTCGTTTAC
>CAZRJZ010000127.1:0-5096 GCA_964600465.1 uncultured Rickettsiales bacterium | reverse complement strand
TATTCCCGAATCTTTCCACGTGATGGTAAAGGAACTGCGGAGCCTGGGTCTGAATGTGGAGTTGGTGGAGAAGGAGGGGTAAGGCGAGGATTGGAGAAATCGAGGACTCGAGGAATCGATTATGGCAGGTACTGCAACAACAAAGCCCTACGCAAAAAATGTGCGGGAGCTTCGTGTATACAAGGAAGCCTTCAGCGTTTCTCTGGAAGTGCACAGAGTATCGCTGGGTTTTCCGAAAATTGAGCAGTATGCACTTGCGGATCAAATGCGGCGTGCCAGTAAATCGATTTGCGCGAATCTTGCTGAAGGTTTCTCTCGTCAAGCATCTTCTTCTGTTGAATTTAAACGTTATGTGCAGATAGCTGCCGGTTCTAGCGCGGAGATGAGCGTATGGGTCGAATATGCAGATGCACTGGAATATATTAGTAATGAGCAAGCCAGAAAATGGCTGGATAAGTATGATTATATATCGCGTATGTTACAAAACCTAAAGAGCAACATCGAATCCTCGGGTTCTCGAATCCTCGAGTCCTCGGAGTAAACACATGGCCAATAGGGAAAAAATTCATTACCATCGGCAAATAAAAAGCCGCACCGAAAGGCCTTTCGGTGCGGCGCTAGCCCGGCATCTGGAAACACGTTCCAGAAGGAGCGGGAGACGACTGGAGTATAAAATAAATCACCGGAAAACGCAATATTAATCACAACGGTGCCCGGATTGGGATGAAACAGGATCGTCATACGCAAGAAGCCCTAGCGGCTTCAGGGTTTTTATGCAATAGAGGATAACTTTTAGCGGGTATCGAGAAAATATCCGCCGTTACAGGAGAGAGCACATGGCTAATATGCAAGAAATTCAGTCCTTTTTCGGTGCGCAACCGACCCCGGCGCAGATGTTCGACAAGATCAGGATCTCGATCGCAAGTCCCGAGAAAATCTTGAGCTGGTCTTATGGAGAGATCAAAAAGCCGGAAACCATCAATTACCGCACTTTCAAGCCGGAGCGGGACGGCTTGTTCTGCGCGCGCATTTTCGGCCCGATTAAGGATTATGAATGCTTGTGCGGTAAATACAAACGTATGAAATATCGCGGCATCGTCTGTGAAAAATGCGGCGTGGAAGTGACTACCAGCAAAGTGCGCCGCGAGCGTATGGGGCATATCGACCTTGCCTCTCCGGTCGCGCATATTTGGTTTTTAAAATCCCTTCCCTCGCGCATCGGCACCCTGCTCGATATGATGTTAAAAGATTTAGAGCGTGTGCTTTATTTTGAAAACTATGTGGTTACCGAACCAGGCCTTACGCCTTTTAAACAAGGCGAGCTGCTCTCGGAAGAGCAGTTTTATGATGCGCAGGAACAATATGGCGACGGCACCTTTACCGCTAAAATCGGTGCGGAAGCCATTAAAGACCTGCTTTCTGCCATTGATTTGGAGAAAGAAAAAGTCACTTTACGTTCTGAGCTTTCCGAGAGCACTTCTGAGGCGCGCCGTAAAAAACTGGTGAAGCGCCTGAAAATGGTGGAGTCTTTCCTGGATTCCGGCAATAAACCTGAGTGGATGGTGTTGGATGTCGTTCCGGTGATTCCGCCGGAGTTGCGCCCATTGGTGCCGTTGGATGGCGGGCGTTTCGCCACTTCTGATTTGAACGATCTTTATCGCCGTGTCATCAACCGTAACAACCGCTTGAAGCGTCTTTTGGAATTGCGCGCGCCGGATATTATCGTGCGCAACGAAAAACGCATGCTGCAAGAAGCGGTGGATGCGCTGTTCGATAACGGCCGCCGCGGCCGCGTGATTACGGGCGTAAACAAGCGCCCCTTAAAATCGCTCTCGGATATGCTCAAAGGCAAGCAAGGCCGCTTCCGCCAGAACCTGCTTGGAAAGCGCGTGGATTATTCGGGCCGTTCCGTGATTGTGGTCGGGCCGGAATTGCGTTTGCACCAGTGTGGGCTGCCTAAGAAAATGGCGTTGGAGTTATTCAAGCCGTTTATTTACGCAAAATTGGAACTTTACGGTATTGCCAGCACTATTAAGGCCGCTAAGCGCATGGTGGAAACCGAGCGGCCGGAAGTGTGGGATATTTTGGCAGAAGTGGTCCGCGAACATCCGGTGCTCTTGAACCGGGCGCCGACGCTGCATCGCCTAGGCATTCAGGCGTTTGAGCCGGTATTGATCGAGGGCAAGGCGATTCAGCTGCACCCCTTGGTGTGCGCTGCCTTCAATGCCGACTTCGACGGCGACCAGATGGCCGTGCATGTGCCGCTTTCCATTGAAGCGCAATTGGAAGCGCGCGTGCTGATGATGTCGACGAACAACATCCTCTCACCGGCAAACGGCAAGCCGATTATCGTGCCCAGTCAGGATATCGTGTTGGGACTTTATTATGTCTCGCTTGAATCGGAAAATGAACCGGGCGAAGGCACCGCATTTAAAGATGCGGCGGAAGTTGAGCAGGCGTTGCAGGCGAAGCAAATTAGCCTGCATACCAAAATCCGCTATCGTTTCCGCACCGTGGATATTAACAATAAGCCGGTGACGCAAATGGTGGAAACCACGCCGGGCCGCGTGTTGCTTTCTGAACTGCTGCCAAAGCATCATCTGATGCCTTACAGCACCGTTAACAAGCTCATGACCAAGAAGGAAGTTTCAAATCTTCTGTATGAGGTTTACCGTCACTGCGGCCAAAAAGAAACCGTGATTTTCGCGGACCGCCTGATGCAGTTAGGATTCCGCAACGCTTGTAAAGCCGGTATTTCCTTTGGTAAAGACGATATGATCATCCCCGGCAGCAAAGGCGTGCATTTGTCTGAGACCTTCGGTGAGGTGAAGCAGTTTGAGCAGCAATACTCAGACGGGTTAATCACCAATGGGGAACGCTACAACAAGGTGATCGACGCGTGGTCGCGCTGCGGTGAAAAAGTGGCGGACGATATGATGAAGCAAATTTCTTCCATTGGCAAAGTGGACGGAAAAATGAAAGCGTCGCATATTAACTCCATTTACATGATGGCGCATTCCGGCGCTCGTGGATCGGCGGCTCAGATTAAACAGCTGTGCGGTATGCGCGGTCTAATGGCGAAACCTTCCGGCGAGATTATCGAAACGCCGATCATTTCGAACTTTAAAGAAGGGCTCTCGGTATTGGAGTATTTCAACTCTTCGCACGGCGCGCGTAAAGGTCTGGCCGATACGGCGCTTAAAACCGCGAATTCCGGATACCTTACCCGCCGCCTGGTGGACGTGGCGCAAGATTGCATTATCACGGAAGTGGATTGCGGCACCGGCAGGGGTATTATCGCTAAATCCATTATTGAAGGCGGCGATATTGTTGTTCCTCTGTCGGATATTGTGCTTGGCCGCGTTTCTGCCAAGGATGTCTTCCATCCCGTAACCGATAAGGCGCTCGTGGGCGCAGGGCAGTTGATCGACGAACGCGTGGTAGCGGAACTCGATGAAGCCGGAATTGAATCGGTCATGGTGCGCTCCGTTCTTACCTGTGAAAGCGCTAAAGGCGTATGTGCGCAATGCTATGGCCGTGATCTGGCGCGTGGCACCCCCGTTAATATCGGAGAAGCGGTGGGCGTTATTGCGGCGCAGTCTATCGGTGAGCCCGGAACGCAGTTAACCATGCGTACCTTCCATATTGGCGGTGCAGCGCAGCGCGGCTCTGAGCAGTCCAGCGTGGAAGCCACCCATGACGGAACGGTGCAGCTTACCAACAAAAACGTGGTGACCGATTCGAAAGGGCGTCAGGTGGTGATGAGCCGCACATGCGAATTAACCATCCGTGATGAATCAGGCCGCGAGAAAGCGCGCCATAAAGTGCCGTACGGCGCACGCGTGCTGGTGCGTGAAGACGGCGTGGTTAAGAAAGGCGCCAAGCTTGCCGAGTGGGATCCGTACACCATCCCTATCATTACCGAGCGTACGGGAATCGTGCATTACCGGGATCTGGTAGAAGGGGTATCCTTGCGCGAAGCCGTGGATGAAACCACCGGTATTGCGAATAAAATTGTCACCGATTGGCGTCAACAGACTCGCGGGGCGGATTTAAAGCCGCGCCTGGCGCTGCGTGATAAAAACGGCGAGATCATTACGCTGGCTAACGGTTTGGAAGCGCGTTATTTCCTGCCCGTGGCTGCGATTCTCTCCGTCCAGGACGGACAGGAAGTGCATGCCGGCGACGTGCTTGCGCGTATTCCACGTGAATCGACAAAAACGCATGATATTACAGGCGGTCTACCGCGCGTGGCGGAGTTGTTTGAGGCGCGTAAGCCTAAGGATCATGCCATTATCAGTGAAATCGAGGGCGTGGTGGAGTTCGGTAAGGACTACAAAAACAAGCGCCGCATCGTGATTCGTCCGAAAGACGCTGACTGCGAACCGGTGGAATACTTAATCCCTAAGGGTAAGCATATCACGGTGCAGGAAGGTGATTATGTGCAAAAAGGCGATCTGCTGATGGACGGTCATCCTGTGCCGCATGACATTCTAAAAGTCATGGGCGTTGAGGCCTTGGCGCATTACATGGTGTACGAGGTGCAGCAGGTATACCGCCTGCAGGGCGTAACCATCAACGACAAGCATATTGAAGTGATTGTCCGTCAGATGCTGCAAAAAATCGAGATCGACCAGCCAGGCGAAACTACGTTCCTTGCCGGAGAGCAGGTTGACCGTGAAGAATTCGAGCAGGTTAATACCAAAGCATTGAATGAAAAATACAAAGGTGCTACCGGTACGCCGGTGTTGCAGGGAATAACGAAAGCCTCCTTGCAAACCCATTCATTCATTTCAGCGGCATCGTTCCAGGAAACCACCCGCGTCCTCACGGAAGCTTCAGTGGCAGGCAAAGTAGATACTTTGCGTGGCCTCAAAGAAAACGTGATTGTAGGTCGCCTCATTCCCGCAGGAACAGGCGCCATGGTGACGGCCTTACGCCGCGTGGCTACCGAGCGCGATGCGGCGGCAGAATTGGAAGCTGATGCAGCGGAAAATCTGGTGGAAGGTGATGAACCACGCCATGCCATTGGTGGGTAACGCAACCCTAAGATTTTCTGGACTTGCGTTGCGCTTTCAGCAGCTTGGATTTGTCGC
>CAZRJZ010000126.1:0-5173 GCA_964600465.1 uncultured Rickettsiales bacterium | reverse complement strand
TGCGGGGAACCTCTTACCTGTTCGTCACCGGCCCCGAGGTGGTAAAAACCGTCACGCATGAGATTGTAACGCAGGAAGACCTTGGCGGCGCGGACGTGCATACTCATAAAACCGGCGTGGCCGAGCTAGCCTATGACAACGACATTGAGGCGCTCCTGCAGGTGCGCCGCCTGTTTAATTTTCTGCCGCTTTCCAATCGCGAGAAAATTCCTTACCGCCCAACGCCCGACCCGGCCGACAGGGTGGAAATGTCGCTCAACACGCTGGTGCCGGAAAATCCCAATAAAGCCTACAACATGAAGGAGTTGATCGAACGCGTGGTAGACGAGGGCGATTTCTTTGAGATCCAACCGGATTATGCTAAAAACATCATCATCGGCTTTGGGCGGATGGAGGGCCACACCGTAGGGTTTGTAGCCAATCAGCCCATGCAGCTCGCCGGGTGCCTGGATATTGACTCCTCCCGTAAAGCTGCGCGATTCGTGCGCTTCTGCGACGCATTCAGCATTCCCCTGGTAACGTTTGTGGATGTGCCTGGCTTTCTTCCTGGCACTTACCAGGAGCATAACGGCGTTATTAAGCACGGCGCAAAACTCCTTTACGCTTATGCCGAAGCTACAGTGCCAAAAATCACTGTTATTACACGTAAAGCCTATGGCGGCGCCTATGACGTAATGAGCTCTAAACATTTGCGTGGCGATGTAAACTACGCCTGGCCTTCGGCGGAGATTGCGGTCATGGGCCCCAGGGGAGCGGTGGAAATTATTTTCCGTGGAAAATTTTCTAATGAAGAGGAGGAGCAAAAGCTCATTGATGATTATCGCTCCAAGTTCGCCTCCCCTTTCGTAGCCGCTTCGCGCGGGTACATTGATGATGTCATCCGTCCGCAAAACACGCGCTGGCGTATTTGCCGAAGCTTAGCGATCCTGCGTGATAAAAAGCTCGAGAATCCCTGGAAGAAGCATGATAATTTGCCGCTTTAGGGATATCGAGTGTTTAGCGATCCTATCAAAAATTTTAATTGCAGTAAATTCTTTCTTCTAGCGGCGCTAACATTAACCCCTCTTTACCTAATCACTTTTAATAATCTTTCCCATTACGCACACGGGGGGCAGCGTTTTTTATACGTTATGCACATTGCCTACTCCATTAATGGACAAGATCGCACACTACCCATCAGTCTACTGGAATTGATTTATCGCAACGCCGCAAACATTGATATGCCTCCAATCCACCGAGCCTCAGCGTCCATACACTTTCTTGCACCTAATGCTTGCAAATGGGAGAAAGAGCTGAATGAAAGATACTGCACCCATGCAAGCAATAGCAATAAAGCCTCCTTCCAAGAGCTTTCCTCCATTCCACTCGAACCAGATAAAACCTTCCGCTATGTTCCCGAACCCAAAGCAGCGCAGTTTAATTTAATAGGCTATTTACCTTATATAATAGGCGCCTGTATCGGAATATTTTTTGGGTTATCTCCACTTGCCATTATGTATGTTTCGGTAGCACTAAACAGCGCTCTGACAATAGCTCTCAGCGCCTACATCCTTAAGATGCTTCCAGTGCTTCGGTGGACTGTATGTTGCATACTGCTATTACCAACCGTCTTTATGTACAAAATTTTTATTATGCCTGACGGCCTAGCACTGGAGCTATGCCTTATGATGCTAGCATTAACGCTGCAAATTATAGTGCATAAAAATCTTGGGCAAAAACAAATTTTATTTCTTGTGGGATTATCTTTTTTACTGGGCATCATAAAAATGGTTTATTGCCTAATACCTTTGATACTTCTTTTAATTCCAGAAGATATGTTTAAGAAAAGAATCAATAAGTATTTATTGGTTGCCTCGTGCACGTTTATTAGCGTCTTCACAGCAACGGCGTGGAGCCATTACGTTTTTAATCATTACTATTCTCACGCAAAATTTATCACTAATTTTGGACTCACTGAATTCCAAGGTTTTTTAGATTATGTTTTCCAAATCATCTCTAATTTAGGTGATCCAGCTTGGGTTAAACTAAGGTTAAACAATCTATTAAGTTGGAATCGCTCTTGGATTCATGACTCCACAACACTGCTTATAAGTTGTGGTTGTTTGCTTGTTTCCCTTGTAGTAAGAGATACGCATACAGCTTACGAATTCAGCGTAGATGCAAAGCAACGTATTATCTTGGTAACGATTTTTATAGGGACTGCGATGATTATGTGTGTAGCAATGTACAATCATCAGCTCAGCCTTTCTATGATCAGTCACATAAAACAAGGCAAGGGAGTTCAAGGCAGGTATTTTATCCCCATCATACCGCTGCTATTGCTGAGTCTATACCCAAGATTTCCTTCTAGCCAGTGCAAGAACTTTGATTCTTTCTCCCATGCTGCATTATATATAAACATCTTTTTTATTGCTTTGATCAATTATAGACAATTAACAAGCACCATAAATTAGCTTCACATAGTCAAATAAAGGTAACCTTAAAGTGTTCGAAAAAATCTTAATCGCCAACCGCGGCGAAATTGCGGTGCGCATCATCAAGACCTGCCGCAAGATGGGCATCAAAACCGTAGCCGTATATTCCGAAGCGGACACTTCCGCGTTGCATGTCAAGGAAGCGGATGAAGCCATCTACGTTGGCCCCAGCCCTTCGATACAGAGCTATTTAAATATCGACAATATTTTAAACGCCATTGACCAGACGGGAGCGCAAGCCGTTCACCCCGGGTATGGTTTTCTTTCCGAAAACCCCGAATTCGCAGCGCGCCTGAAACGCGAAGGCGTGACGCTTATAGGCCCAAGCGCCGAAGCGGTAAGGCTCATGGGCGATAAAATCGAGTCTAAAAAAATCGCCATCAAAGCGGGCGTAAGCACCGTGCCCGGTACGCTCGACGTTATCAAGTCAGATAAAGAGGCCAAAAAAATTGCCGAGGAAATCGGCTATCCGCTGATGATCAAAGCGGCGGCAGGCGGCGGCGGCAAAGGCATGCGCATAGCGCGCAATGAAAAAGAGCTGCTGGACGGTATCCGCTATGCTTCCTCCGAGGCCGGCTCCAGCTTTAACGACAGCCGCGTGTTCATCGAGCGCTACTTTGAGAATCCACGCCATATCGAAATTCAACTGCTTGCCGATAAAGCAGGCAATTGCGTGTATCTTGGTGAGCGTGAATGCTCTATCCAGCGCCGCCACCAGAAAGTGCTGGAAGAAGCGCCCAGTATTTTTCTGGACGAAGCAACCCGCAAACAAATGGGCGAGCAGGCCGTTTCGCTGGCGCGTGAAGTGGGATATTTCTCCGCCGGAACTGTAGAATTTATTGTGGATGAAGACCGAAAATTTTACTTCCTTGAAATGAATACCCGCCTCCAGGTAGAGCATCGCATTACTGAGCTTATCACGGGAATCGACCTGGTTGAATGGATGATCCGCGTAGCCAACGGCGAAAACTTGCCGTGGAAGCAGGAGGATATAAAATACAACGGTTGGGCCATGGAAGCGCGTATTTATGCTGAAGACCCAAAACGCGGGTTCTTACCTTCTTCTGGCCGTATCACGCGTTATCAGGAACCGGAAAATGTGCGTAACATCCTCATCGACACAGGCGTGTACGAAGGCGGTGAAGTAAGCATGTTCTACGACCCCATGGTGGCTAAAGTGTGCAGCCATGAGCCAACCCGTACGCAAGCCGCTGAAACGCTGCAGCAAGCGCTCTCTGCCTTTATTGTGCGCGGCATTGAGCATAATATGAGCTTCCTGGAAGCAATCCTGACTCACCCGCGTTACGCTGAAGGCAATATTTCCACCCGTTTTATTGAGCAGGAATATCCGGGCGGATTCATCGGCGCCGAACTTACCAACGAAACCACACGCGCATTTCTTGGAGCCGCTATTACTATTTTCCTACGCGACGCTGAGCGCGCCGCAAAAATTAGTGGTCAGCTCCCTGGGCGTCAACGCGCCATCGGCGCACGTTGGGTAGTCAGCATTGGCGAGCAACATTATTCTGTTTTTGTGCGTGGACGTGAAAACGGTTTCGACATTATGCATGACCGTGAATTAATTTCCGTGCGCACCAGCTGGAAGCTGGGACGCAGGCTGTTTCAGGCTACCGTAAACGGAAAACCGGTCAGCGTTAAAATCCGCAACCATTTAAATGAAGGCTTTGTGCTGGATCATGGCGGCTCGGAAGTGGTTGTAAAGGTACGCACGCCACGTATTGCCGAGCTTGCTGGGTTTATGCCGCAACGCAAGGACACAGGCAGAAAGAATGGCTTGTTAGCGCCTCTGGCGGGCTTAATTGTGAGTATCCGCGTAAAAGAAGGCCAAACGGTAAAAGCCGGTCAGGAGCTTGTGGTGCTGGAGGCCATGAAAATGGAAAACGTGATTTATGCCGACCATGAAGTAACAATCAAAAAGATTCTTATTTCGGAACGTGAGAGCGTTAGCGTGGATCAGGTGTTAATTGAATTTGGGTGATGTAATTGTCGGCACGTGACGCATGAAAGCAATTCTGCTTCCGCAAGAGAAAGAAACCCATCATCGCTTCAGGCGCATTGCTTCTACCTATTTTGGCGAGCGGGATGAGACTCTGGTTTCTTACCAATAAGACGTTCTTGATGGCTCCCTTTGGTTACCCTGACATCTCGTGGCTCTAACCGGGTGATCTGATCAAGGTGCCATTCGTTGACAGTAATCACTTCCCCTGTGGACGAATCCTGAAAGCAGCGCGCTTCAGAATCCGTACCGGTATACGGTAGTTCTTTAATATGCACGGCTGGCAGATCTTCGGTAAGTGGGCCAACAATCGCCCAGGATCTCCCCTGCTGACCGGTATCGCGGATAATTTGTGTTTCCGGGGTCATACGCTCCAGAATATCCTTAGTTGCGATGCGATAAAGCCGGCGATGAGAGTTAGCAAAATCTTTAAATTCCACTTTCTGACCAGTAAGTTCATAAAGCTGCTGTGTAGAAAATGTATCAGCAGGAATCACATACTCCCCGGTTTCAGGATCAGCATATTTAATTCTCAGAATAGAAGCATATCCCAGAGCTGTATTTATATCAGCAAAGTAAAGCAAGGGGCGTTTCCCATCGGAATCCGGCTCAGGCAAATTTGCATAATCGGGTGAACACTCAAGAAACCGCCCCCAATTACCAGGATAAGTGTTTATCGGAT
>CAZRJZ010000125.1:0-5257 GCA_964600465.1 uncultured Rickettsiales bacterium | reverse complement strand
AAGCTCATGCTAACAATAATCAATCTGAGCCTGCCTATTATGACCTAATGAATAAGATAGAAGGACTCGCTAAAAAGTACGGCATGTTACGAAAAATTGAAATAGCCGAGGAACGTTTAACTACCGGGTCTCGACAAGAAGCACATCAGAGAGGATTATAAAAATGAGAATCGACGGCTCCGCAGTACGCATGGGAATGGTGATTGAATACCAGGACAAACTCTGGCTGGTGGTAAAGCATGAGATCCGCACGCCGGGCAATTTACGTGCGTTTAATCAGGTGGAGATCAGGGATATCTTAAACGGAACAAAAAATAATTTGCGTTTTTCTTCTTCTGAGTCGGTCGAACGCGTGTCACTGGACACACGCTCATGCAATTTTCTCTTTGCAGATGATCACCTGCTTACGTTTATGGATAATGAAACCTACGATCAGCTATCCCTCCCTAAAGAGCTGCTGGGCGATGCCTTCCCTTTCCTGCAGGACGGCATGACGGTGACCATGGAAACCTACGAGGGTCGCCCCATTTCGGTCAAACTGCCTGAGAAAGTCACCATGCGCATTGTGGAAGCCGACCCGGTGGTGAAAGGCCAGACAGCTTCGTCCTCCTATAAACCGGCTGTGCTGGAAAACGGTGTGCGTGTTATGGTACCGCCGTTTATTGAATCCGGCACCCGTATTGTGGTGAACACCACGGATTTAAGTTACGTAGAGCGGGCGAAGGAGCAATAGGAGATTAGTTCTTTCAAATTATAACATATGAGTGATGAGTCGTTAATTTCTAAACACTGCCTGTAACTCATCACTCACAACTCATCACTCACAACTCATCATCTAACATGTCCTCCCCCCTTATTAACGTTATGTCCGCCGCCGCCATTAAAGCTGGAAAGGGCGTGCTGCGTGATTTCGGTGAAGTCGATAAACTGCAAATCTCGCAAAAAGGCACCGCTAATTTTGTTACAAAAGCCGATGTACGCACGGAAAAACTCTTAATTGATGAGTTGCGCAAAGCGCGCCCGGAATATGGTTTCCTGGCGGAAGAAAGTGGTGAAATCCAGGGCAAAGACATCACCCACCGCTGGATTATCGACCCTATCGACGGCACACATAATTTTATCCACGCGATTTCTTATTTTTGCATTGCCATAGCGCTTGAAAAACGCAGCAATAACCACCAGGAAGTTGTAGCCGGAGTGATTTATGATCCCATTCATAATGAGTTATTTCAGGCAGAAAAAGGCAAAGGTGCTTTTCTAAACGACCGGCGAATGATGGTTTCCCGACGCACTAAACCTGAAGAATCCATGGTGGTAACCACCAACCCCCGGGTTGCAGACACGGCATTTGCACAAGCTGTAAAGCGCATAGAATCGGTATCAAGCAGCAATGCCTCGCTCCGCTGCATGGGTGCTACGGCGCTGGATTTAGCCTACATTGCCGCCGGACGGTTTGACGCAGGGTGGTTCCCACCCCAACCAGCCTGGGATATGGCGGCAGGTGTGTTACTTGTTGAAGAAGCAGGGGGAATGGTCTCTCAGCCAGACGGAAGCCCTTACACACCCTATACTGGCGGCCTGCTTGCCTCAAACCGTGAATTGCATACGTCGATGGTGAAATTGCTTGCAGTGTAGCCAGGAAGAAATTAACGTCCCTTCCATGGTTACTGGCTAACAACAGATTGTTTTTACGTCCTGGAAGTTCATGAAAAAGCATTTCTCTCTCACGTATCTTTTAGCAACAGGCGCGGCTTTGCTCGCGCTCAGCGCTGCCCCCGTATTGGCGGATCGCGCGCGCGCGCCGGAGTTGCCATCGGTAGAAATTCATTTAGACGCACTAAAATACCTGCGTCAGAAAACACTCCCACAGCAGAAAAAAGACCATTATGAGCAAGGAGCCTTGGAGCAGCCAAAGCTGGTGTGGCAGGAAGGGCCTAAAGGTAAAGAGCTAGCGCCAATTCAGCCGGCCAGAAACTCTGTGCCGAGCCCTGAGGGAAAGAAAAAGGCGGAAATTAAAGAAGCCGCGGCAAAAAAGGTAAAAAAAGATAAAAAAACGCCGCCAGCCAGGCAAACGGCCGCAACTAAGCAGCCTGCAACTCCCAACGTTGTTGAGAAACCCAAAAAACCGGCAGAAATTAAAGAGGTAAAAAAGGCTACGCCAAAAGAGTCGGTGTTATTGGCTGAGAAGCTTACCGCACCGCCTAAAGCGCCGGTCGCGGTTGAGCCGGCGGTGGCGGAAAAAACCACTCCGGCGCCGGTAATTACACCGGGGGCGGAACTGTCCCATCATACACCCGCTCCACCGCCGGTACTAGCGGAAGCCGCCCCTCCTCCACCTCCGCCGCCTTCAGAAACGGTTAAGCCGCCGGAACCGCCTCCGCCGCCGGTAAAAGAAAAAGGGATGATGGACACGGTACGCTCCTGGTTCGGAAGCGGAGAAGCGCCCCCTGCGCCACACCCTGCCGTTGAGCCTCCGCCTGCGGTGATTCCGCCGCCGCCACCGGAAGTTCCTGTTGTTGCACAAGGCCCGGCGCCCACGACGGCAGCAAAAGAAGCCGCTGCGCCGGAAGCGCCGGCAATTAAGGAACCTGTCGCAACGGATGTTTTTGAACCACCCGTGCCGCCGCCTTCCATCAAAGACATTGTCTCTCAGGCTGAGAAAAAGTCCATTGCTCAGATCCAGGCAGAGGATGCCTCTCCTTCCGAAAAGCCAGCTGAAGGATTAAGCGGCGATCTTTCTAATAAACCCATGCAAGAACCAATGCCTTTTGCTCCGCCAATGCCGCTGCCTGCCGCTCAGCCGGAGAAAGACGCGGAGGCTAAAATGCCGGCGGAAGAACCAAAAGCGGCAACTCCGGCATTACCGGCACCGCCTGGACCTGCTATGGAAGCGGCAACTCCGCCTCCTTTGGCGCTTCCTCCTCAAGTTCCTTCCAAGAAGGAGACTTCTAAACCGCAGAAAAACGCTAATCCGTTCGATAACCCGTTGCCGCCGGAAACGCTTGCCGCCGTACCGCCGCCTCTGCCACCGGAGCCTGTGATAACGGAGGAAAAACCCGTGGACGCTTCTAAGATTGCCTCTTTGCCTCCCGTAGAGAAAGTGCAATCTCAGGAAATAGCACCGACTTTGAGCATTGCGTTCCAGTCTTCTGAAACAGCCGTGGCGCTTTCCATGCACAAAGAGCTTGATGCGCTGGCGCTCAAATTAAATAAAGATGCCGATGCGCGTGTTACTATCGTGGCTTATGCCTCCGGAAGCGCCGATCAGCCAAGCACGGCGCGTAGAGTCTCGCTCTCGCGGGCGCTGGCGGTACGGGCTTATCTGATCGATCAAGGCATCAATAATTTGCGCATTAACGTGCAGGCGGAAGGCAATAAAGACAACCAAAAATCAGCCGCAGACCGTGTGGACGTTTATATTAAGTCGGCAGCGCCCGATTCAGCAGCAAAGAAAAAGGGGTAGAATAATATGTCCACTGCTCGCCTCTTGACGTGCCTGCTTGTTTGAGAATTGCTACCCGCTACCTAATTGCACTTATGGCCGGCCATTCGCAGTTTAAAAATATTATGTACCGCAAAGGCGCACAAGACGCCAAGCGGGCGAAAATGTTCACTAAAATACAGCGCGAAATAACCGCCGCTTGTAAGACCGGCGTTCCTGACGCAGCCGTCAATCCACGGCTACGCAGCGCTATACAGTGGGCACGCGAAGAAAATATGCCGCGCGATAAAATCGAGAGCACGGTTAAGCGCGCATCCGGCAATGCTGCAACCGATAATTTTGAGTCCATGCGCTACGAGGGCTACGGCCCGGGAGGAGTGGCCGTAATTGCGCTGGCGCTCACCGATAATCGTAACCGCACTGCGGCGGATGTACGTTCTTTTTTTAATAAGTTCGGAGGCGCCATGGGAGAAACGGGAAGCGTAAGCTTCATGTTCGATTACCACGGACGCATTACCTATAAGCAGGATGCCGCAACCGAAGAACAGATGTTTGAGGTAGTCACGGAAGCAGGCGCAGACAATTATGAGCTCAAAGAGCAACACCATGTTATTACCTGTGCAATTGAAGATTTTGGAAGCGTTAGGGATGCCTTGGAGCGGTCATTTGGCTCACCGCAATCGGCTAAACTCACCTGGACTCCAAAAACAACTACCAGCTTAAACGAAGAGCAGGCAAAAATCCTCTTCAAGTTAATCGATTCCCTTGAAGACCTGGACGATGTGCAAGAAGTCTTCGCCAACTTTGAAATCAGCGAACAGGTGATGGAGGCGATAAGCCGAGACGCTTAAACTGTAGAATTGTGACTCCGCCTATGGAATCAGTTCATTATGCTTGCTGAAGGATTCATCATTGTATCCAAGTGCCTGCCTTGGAAAAGCGATATGCCTAGCGCCTTGCCGTATTCCACGGCTTCCTGGTTATCGCATCGACAAAGGATCACGCGGTTCGCGCCGCAAGTAAGCACCGCTTCACGCAAGGGTTTATTTTCACGGCGCGTTACCTCCGTTGCAAGATCGGCATTCCATTGCAATTTTACCAAATCCACCCCAAGACGCTCGCGGTGGGTTTGCAGGAAGCCCACGTCGGTAAGGCCGTCCAGACAAACACGGTAGCCCGCTTTTTGCGCTTGCGCACAGGCGAAGGTGAACGCAGCCGTGTCAGCGAACAAATCCACCGCATGAATCTCAAATACCACCGCCACTTTCATCGGCGCGGAAAGCGCCATATCAAACGCAGTAAACGCGCTGGAGAGCAATGTCTCTACGTTGACATTGATGCTGAGCGGCTGCGAAAGATATTGCGCCGGCTGCGCGGCAAGCATGGCAAGCATGCGTTTGTCCAGCAGCTGTGTAAGGTATTTAAAGAGCCACTTATTACTTAAAAAATCGATATCCGACTTTAGCAACTCACGCAAGTGCGGCATATTGATGTAAAGCTCGTCAAATACACGCTGAATACGACCGGAGGAATTAAATGCGCATACGGACTGCCTCCGCAAGGCCCGGCTTACGTCAATTCCCGCCAGATCCTGCTCGATGCCAGCCAGGCTCTGTGCACTAAAATGCACCTCTTTCCGAGCGAACGCAGAAGGCGCCGAAGGCACCGGATCAGAACTGAATGACGGCCCAGGAACGTGGCCCGGCTGATTGGCCGGACGTAAATGCGAGGTCATACGGCGTGTGAAATATTTTATGCAATTACCTATATCGACCTGCAAATCGTACAGGGTGCAAAATTTAGGATTCTCACCGC
>CAZRJZ010000124.1:2455-5258 GCA_964600465.1 uncultured Rickettsiales bacterium | reverse complement strand
ACCAAACGCGCTACGGCATGCTTTTCCATGTACTCGGACATATCAACGCGCAACAACGCCGCTTCATCATCAAATAAAAATGCTGCCAGGGCTTTGGTAAGCTCCGTTTTTCCAACCCCCGTAGGCCCAAGGAAAAGGAAAGAGCCGATTGGCCGGTTAGGATCTTGCAACCCGGCACGCGCACGGCGCACGGCGCTTGCCACCGCCACCAGCGCATCTTCCTGCCCCACCACGCGCGCGCGCAGGCTATCTTCCATATGCAGAAGCTTCTCGCGCTCACCTTCCAGCATTTTATCGACCGGAATTCCCGTCCAACGTGAAACAACGGAGGCAATGTCCTGCTCCGTCACCGCTTCATTACGCAAGCCACCCTGCTCAGCTTCCGCCAATTGCAACTGTTTTTCCAAATCGGGAATAAGGCCGTAAGCAAGCTCGCCCGCTCGCGCTAATTGTCCGGCACGCTGCGCGGTTTCCAACTCATGGCGCGCCGCCTCCAATTGCTCTTTTAATTTTTGCGCGGCATGAAGGCGCATTTTCTCAGCCTGCCACTGCGCGCTTAAATCCTGGCTTTCTGCCTCTAAGGTTTTAAGCTCCCCCTCAAGCTTGCCAAGACGCTCCTTCGCCGCCGCATCCGTTTCTTTCTTCAGCGCCTCACGCTCAATTTTGAGCTGAATAATACGCCGGTCTATCTCATCCAGCTCTTCAGGCTTGCTATCGACCTCCATACGCAGACGCGAAGAGGCCTCATCCACAAGATCAATGGCTTTATCGGGCAAGAAACGGTCATTAATGTACCGATGCGAGAGCGTCGCCGCCGCCACAATCGCCGCATCCGTAATGCGCACGCCATGGTGAACCTCATATTTTTCTTTTAAGCCGCGCAAGATAGAGACAGTATCGTCCACCGTAGGCTCCGGCACGAATACGGCCTGAAACCGGCGGGCAAGCGCCGCGTCTTTTTCAATATATTTTCGGTATTCATTTAGCGTGGTAGCGCCGACGCAATGCATTTCTCCGCGCGCCAGCGCAGGCTTTAGAAGATTAGACGCATCCATGGAACCTTCCGCCGCGCCCGCCCCTACAAGGGTGTGCAGCTCATCGATGAACAACACCACCTCACCAGCAGCAGCAGTGATTTCCGCCAGCACGGCTTTTAAGCGTTCTTCGAATTCCCCTCGAAATTTAGCGCCAGCCACCAAGGCTCCCAGATCCAGCGCCAGCAAACGCCTGCCTTTGAGAGCCTCAGGCACATCCCCCGCCACAATGCGGCTTGCAAGTCCCTCAACAATAGCGGTTTTCCCCACGCCAGGCTCGCCAATCAGCACGGGATTGTTTTTCGTGCGACGCGAAAGAACTTGCATGGCGCGGCGGATTTCTTCATCCCGGCCAATGACCGGATCCAGTTTTCCATCTTTTGCGAGCGCCGTGTAATCTTTGGTGTATTTTTTCAAGGCCTCATAGCCTTCTTCTGCGTTAGCAGAGGTAGCCAGCCTGCCTTTGCGTAACTCCTGAATAGCGCGCTCCAGGCTTTGTGGCGTTACACCCGCTTCTTTAAGAATTTTTGCAGACTGCGTTTCCGTGCTCATCGCCAGCGCCTGGAGCAGACGCTCGGCGGTTACGAATTCATCACCGGACTTTTGGCTCAAGCTCTGCGCGGTATCGAAAAAACGGGCGGTTTCCGGCGTAACGTATAATTGCCCGGCTCCGGAGCCTTCTACTTTCGGCTGCGATTGCACCGCTTTTTCCGCCTGTTCCTTAACATTTTGCGGATTTCCACCCGCCGCACGTATCAGCTTATTGCTTAACCCCTCGCGGTCATCAAGCAGGCTAAGCAACAGATGCTCTGGCATAAAACGCTGATGCGACATGCGTAAGGCAAGCGCTTGCGCGGCCTGAACGAGGGACTTAGATTTTTCCGTGTATTTCTCGAAATCCATATTTTAATGCTCCGTTAGTAAGAGTATAATGGCGCCTGATTTCTGAAAATATGGAACGTTTATGGCATATCGCAATATCCTCAACGCGGTTTTTTTGCTTTTTTTCATGGCGGCTCTTTCTCTGCACACTGCCGTAGCCGCAGTAGCCGCACCGGAGAAGACAACTTCCATGGCCTTTTCGCTGCGTTGGAACAGCCTGCCGTTTGGATTATGCAAAGTCACGCTCAGCGAAAGCAGTGATAAATTCCGCAGCAGCGCGCATATTGCCATGAGCGGTATCGCGCAGATGATTAGTCCGCATGAGAGCACTACCACCTTGGAAGGAGATGGATCCGCTAGCGCCACCTCCGCACGTGTCTATGACACACGCTATTCCACACGGGGCAAGGAGAAACACGTGCGAATTGAGTATAGCAAGGGCGGAAAGGTTAAAAACCTGCTCTTAGAACCGCCGGACAATCCCGCCAAACGTCCACCGCCGGCATTAGCGCAACTCACCGGTGTGGCCGATCCGCTGGTGTTCATTACCGAACTGCGCGCAGCGTTGAAGAAAGCATTGACCTCTTCCAAAAGCACCATCACCTTAATGGCTTTTGATGGGCGCAGGCTCTTTGAAACCACCTGGTACATTCAAGGCGAACAGAAATTAAAGCTAAACGGCCAGTCCATACCCGTCATACGCGCCATGGCGAAGCGCAACCCCATTGCAGGCTTTACTGAGAAAGAACTAACGGCCTTTAAAACCGATCCGCCGCTTACCGCTTATTTTGATAAGGAAACCCTGCTTCCCGTGAAGTTGGTGGTGGATTTCTGGTTTGGTCCGGTCGAAGCGGTGTGGCAGGATTTTTAATATTATGGTTGCATTA
>CAZRJZ010000124.1:302-2445 GCA_964600465.1 uncultured Rickettsiales bacterium | reverse complement strand
TGAGTCAGAGCGATCTAATCATCAGCTAACCCATTGGTTAGCCGTCGTCCCCGCTTTATGCGGGGATCCAGGGCAACACGACAGAACCCTGAGATCCCCGCCTTCCGCTTGCGCTCCAGCGGGGATGACGAATCAAGTGTCTGGAGGATTAGTAAATCCCGCTGGGTATGGGGCTACATGATCCATGTTTCCGGAAACGTACTTCGTTATGGTCCACACCGGTATCCTTGCGCCGTTGGCAAAGGCGGATTGATTGCAGCAGCAGAAAAACGCGAAGGGGACGGCTGTACGCCCATTGGCAGTTTTCGCTTACGGGAATGCTGGATTCGTAAGGATCGGATTTCGCCGGATGTGCAAACGCAATTACCGCTTCGGATCATTACAGCAGCCGATCAATGGTGCGATGATCCGGCGCATCCGCTGTATAATAAGCATTTCACAGCAGGCGAAATTGCCCATCTGCCAGCCATGCAATCCTTTGAGCAACTCTGGCGGGAAGACCATGTCTATGATGTGATAATTCCGCTAGGGTATAATGATTCTCCCATCATCCCCGGCAAGGGAAGCGCAATATTTCTGCACATTGCCAAACCTGATTATGCGCTCACCGAAGGTTGCATAGCCATTAGTTTAGTGCATATGCTGGAATTACTGCCACAGTTACACAGCGGCACAACATTGGTTACAGCAAGGAAATGATTTAAACCCCCTCGCCAACTATAGCGCTTAACGAAGAATCCCTCACGCCTTCTTCACAAAATCCGCCATCAGCTTTTTGCGGCCCGCTTTATCAAAAGCAATATCCAAATGATCCCCGTTTAAGGACTCAATACGCCCGTAACCAAATTTCTGGTGAAAAACACGCTCGCCTTTGCGAAAACGGGCATCCGACGTTCCCACTGCCACCGGCCTTGCGCCAATAATATGGCCGATGGCCTCTTTCCAATCCGCTTGCGTGCGGGGAGCAGTGGCCGCAGGCCTGCTGCCATCGGTGCGCTCGACGCTTTCTTCCGGCAATTCCGCCAGAAACCGTGAAGGAATGCTGGATTGCCACTGGTTATAGATTCGCCGGTTAGCCGCATGTAAAATCATGAGTTTCTTTCGCGCCCGCGTGATACCCACATACGCCAGCCGGCGCTCTTCTTCCAGCCCTTTCACCCCACTTTGATCAATGGAGCGCTGGTGCGGGAAAAGCCCTTCTTCCCAACCCGGTAAAAACACCGCATCAAATTCCAGGCCTTTTGCCGCATGCAAGGTCATGAGACTGACCATTTCTTCCGAAGCGTCTTCCTGCCGGTCTGTCACTAAACTGACATGCTCTAAAAAAAGATGCAGCGATTCAAATTCCCCAAGCGCCCGTACTAATTCGCGCAAATTTTCTAACCTGCCTGCTGCTTCCGGTGATTTATCCTGCTTCCACATGGCACGGTAGCCGCTTTCTTCCAACACCATTTCGGTAAGCTGCGCCAGCGTAAGGCCGGACTGTAACTGCCGCCACCGCGCAAAAGCCGACATAAGCTGATCCAGCGCCGCCGCCAACTTTCCTTTAAAAGCGCCTGAACTCAGCAAGTGATCCGTGGCACGGGGTAACGAAATTCCCATCTCGCGCGCAGTCAGATGAATCTGGTTGAGCGTAGCCTGCCCGATACCGCGCTTCGGCACGTTGATAATGCGCTCAAACGCCAGGCTATCCTCCGCCGACGCCACCACGCGCAGATACGCCACCGCATCGCGGATTTCGGCGCGCTCATAAAAACGCAGCCCCCCAATCACGCGGTAAGCAATGGCGGCGCTTAAGAAACGCTCTTCAAATGCGCGTGTCTGGAATCCGGCGCGCACTAAAATTGCCACCTGGCTCAAAGGATATTTGCTGCGTTGCAGCGCCTCAATTTCTTCTCCCACGGCACGCGCTTCTTCTTTGTCGTCCCAGACCGAGAGGACACGGATTTTGTCGCCTGCATTTTCTGGCGTCCAAAGCTCCTTGCCAAAACGCCCCTTGTTGTTGGCGATTAATCCACTCGCGGCGGCAAGTATGTGTGGCGTGGAGCGGTAATTACATTCCAGGCGAATCACCGCCGCGCCGGGGAAGTCCTTTTCAAATCGCAAAATATTTCCTACTTCCGCGCCGCGCCAGCCATAGATC
>CAZRJZ010000124.1:0-268 GCA_964600465.1 uncultured Rickettsiales bacterium | reverse complement strand
GACTGGTCGTCATCGCCCACGCAGCAAATATTCTTATGTGCCGCCGCCAGCAGGCGTAACCATAAATACTGCGCCACGTTGGTATCTTGATACTCATCAACCAGGATATATTTAAAACGCTGGCTGAATGGCTGTAGTACATGCGGATGCTGCGTGAATATCGTTAGCATATGCAACAGCAAATCGCCAAAATCCGCAGCGTTAAGCTGTTTCAGCCGCTCCTGATAGGCCGCATAAATTTCCGCCCCCTTACCGCCAAGCTGCTGCC
>CAZRJZ010000123.1:3954-5259 GCA_964600465.1 uncultured Rickettsiales bacterium | reverse complement strand
GAGGTGGAACTGCTTGCCCGCAGCCCAAGCTTTGATCTGCTTAAATTTCCAGCGGCTAAAAAGATCGTCATTGAGCGTGCCGCGTATAAATTCCGCCAGCATGTCGGAAAGCAGGCGGGGACCGATCAACGCATTATAGCTCCCTTCTTGTAATATTTTTGCAAGATGCTCTTCCGGATTGGCGGCATTAAAGAGCGCCCAGTCAAATTTTAGCCATGCCGCTAGCACACCTAGCGCATAATAATCCTGGCTGGAACTGCCGTCGCCTTTTCCGGCAGCCGCCACAGGAATCCGGTCAATAGGCTCAAAGCGGTAATCTTGCGAATAACCGCACGGTTCGGCCACGCATTCCCCCAGCATTACCGTGTCTCCATAATAGACGTTATCGGGGTTAATGCGTCCGTGGCTAATTCCAGCTTCCTCAAGAGCCGCAATTACGTTTGAAAGTGGCACTACAATTTTCTCGATAATAAAACTATCCGGCAATATGCCGGTCTGCTCGGTGAGAATGGTGGAGAGTTTTTTACCCCTGGGTCGCTCATAGACAATGACAAGGCGCTGTTCTTGAGTATTGGAAAATTCTGCGATTCCAATAGAAACCACCTGTATCATGTTAGGGTGGACGAATGTTTTAAGCGCTCGCGCAATACGGCCCCGCGGCGGGATATCGGTAGGACACACAAGCGCAAACAGGGGACGGTTTTCTTCCCCGCTATCCGTAACCTTATACGCTTTTGCAAGCTTCGTGTTGAAATCCGGGAGCGGTTGATCCAGATGAATGATATATTGACCCTCTTCAAGAGAGTCTTTTTTTTCAATCATCGGCTTTGGTTTGTAGTCTTTTAGCGTGCCAATTAATTCTAGGCGCAGTTGCTCGCCCTCCGAGTCGGAGGAATTAGCGGCGCGCACCGCTCTTTCTGGTATTTTTTTCCCCGTCGCTTGCGACATTGCCGGATGCCCCTTTTTCAGCAAGGAATCCTAGGGGAGAATAGTTAATGCATTCTTAGCGCGAATATCCGGTAGATTCTCGGCCTTAATTCTTAGGCCAGCGGCGGTGCACCCAGAACCATTGCTCCGGATATTCACGGATCCATGATTCCAATGTTTGATTAATTAATAACAGGATAGCCTTCACATCTTCCTGATGGTTTCCGGTAGGTATGTAGCTTAAAGGAGGATAGACATGACAACGAAAATACGCGCCATTTAAACGCACAATGCGCGCAGGGACGATAGGAAGCCCATACCGCAGGCTTAACTCCGCCACGGCGGACGCTGTCATAGCATCTTGTCCGAAAAAAGGAA
>CAZRJZ010000123.1:0-3944 GCA_964600465.1 uncultured Rickettsiales bacterium | reverse complement strand
TGGCTAATCCTTCGTTCATTTTCTGGTCCACAAGCATGGCAATGGAACGCTTCTCTTTGATAACACGCGCCAGCCGCACGGCGCCACGTACGCCTTTTGGCAGCATTCCGGCAATATGCGGCCCACGTAATTGGCCGATCATACGATCCACCAGCGGGTTGTTCGCATGCCTGTAAACTACCGTAAGCGGCATGCCATGCGTATAGGCAGCGGGGCAATTAAGCTCCCAATTGCCTAAATGCGCGGAAATAAAAAGCACAGGCCTGCCGCTTTTGGGAAAATGCTCCAGACCCATATATTCCATGCGGCGCAACAATTTCTCCCCCGGCAGGAAGGCAATTTCTGCCGCAACGCGTCCGAGATTGTCCCACATTCGCTTTAAAATTTGTTTTTGTTCATGCGCGGATAACTGAGGCAACGCACGAGCGATATTCTCTTTTGCAAATTGGTGTGCCCTGAAGCGGGGGCCGATAAGACGCCCTAACAAACCGCCAAGCGCGGAAGCCGCGTCCAGCCCAATCAACCGGCAGAGAAAAAGCCAGAAACGGAAACCCCACGCCTCCAGATAGTGGTGTTTTTTAATCCGCATTGCCGCGCTCCATGAGCGGGGAAAGCAGAGTCTGCACAGCGGATAGGTCTGTCCATTGAAGCTCAATATGCAACACATGCACCCGGTTGCGGAAGGAAGGCGGCAGACGCACAGCATCTTTTGCGGTGGTGATCAATGCAGCGTTCATGGTTTCTGATTGATGCGCCAGGGTCCGTAAATCTTCCTCCGTATAGGGATGATGGTCAGGGAAAGGAATGAATTTCACGATATTGGCATCCATCGCGTTTAATGTTGAGAGGAATTTATTGGGGTGCGCAATGCCGGCAAAAGCAATGAGGGCAGAGACTGGGAGCGGATTTTTTGGCGCAACGCTGGCGTGAAAAGAGGGCAATCCCTGCCATGGCAGCAAATCAAAACGTTTGTTTTCTCCTATCACCACCAGCCCATTGGTATGGTTTAAACATGCATTGACCGGTTCGCGCAGCGGCCCGGCAGGAAGCAGCCTGCCATTGCCGACGCCATAGGCGCTGTCGATTACCACCAAAGAGCAATCCTTATGAAAGGCGTGGTTTTGTAAGCCATCATCCATAATTAGCAATGTTGCTCCTTGTGCGATAGCAAAACGCGCTCCTTCCAGCCGGTCATGCGCTACAACGGTAGGGAGCCGCTGCGCCAGCAGTAAAGGTTCATCTCCCACTTGGGCGGCAGTGTGGCGTTGATAATCTACTAACAACGGTCCTGCCAGCGCGCCGCCATAGCCTCTGCTTAAATAATAGGCATTTATTCCCCTGTCCTTGAACATCTGCCCCAGGCTGAGCGCCACAGGCGTCTTTCCGGCTCCGCCTGCGGTAATATTGCCAATGCACAACACCGGAATGGACAGCTTTACCGGGTTTTTCTTGTACGAACACAGCCGCACGCCGCCGCCATACACCCAGGAGAACGGGAGCAACGCACCGGAAATCAGGCCTTTTTCAGACCACCAGGAAGGAGCATGCCACATGCTGCTCACTCTGCCAGCAAAGGCGCAAGCGCGTCAAGCAGCCGTGCGCCAACGGCTGCTTGTTCGTTTAGCCATTTTAAAGACCGGTTTGCCACGGCGCTACGGTCTTGGGGATTGTTCAGCCATTTTGCGATAATACGCGCCAACGCCTCGGCATCCGTAACTTGTGCCGCAGCGTTTTCCGCAATTAAGGATTTCTGTATGTCCGCAAAATTATTCATATATGGCCCAAAGGCAATGGCATTGGCAAATCGCGCTGCTTCCAGAGGGTTCTGGCCGCCATGCTGAACCAGTGAACCGCCAATGAATGTGATTCCGCCAAGCGCATAAAATGTTCCTAGCTCTCCCATAGTATCGGCGAGGTAGCATTCTGCCGCTGCAAAGGTTTCACTGCGCGAGCGTGTGGCTGTTTTTAGGCCCTGCGCGTGCAGCGATTGCTCCATCATCGCAGCTTTCTGGGGATGGCGCGGCACTGCAATACTGAGAATGTCCGGAAATATTTGCTTTAATTGACAATGCACATGCGCCACCGCTAATTCCTCACCCGGGTGAATGCTGGCGGCCAGCCAGAACGGACGATTGCCAAGTTGGGCCTTGATATCCGCCAGGGCATTTTTGTCTACGGGAAGCGCCGGGGAATCGTATTTCAAATTGCCCAGAAAAGACACATTTGGCGCACCGAGCATTTTAAAATGCGCAGCGTCTTGCTCAGTTTGCGCAAATACCATACGGAAGGAGGCCAGCAATGCGCGGATGCTTTGCGGAAATTTCCGCCAGCGCGCGCAAGATCGGGCTGACATGCGGGCATTGATAAGCGCCATACGCACTCCTTGCTTATGGGCTTGCGACACCAGGTTTGGCCATAGCTCGGATTCCACCCATAACGCGGCGTCCGGGCGCCAATGCTCCAGAAACCGCGTTACCGCTTGCGGTGTATCTACGGGCACGAACTGATGGATAACGCCTCGCGGCAAGCGCTCCAGCATTAGCTGCGCCGAGGTGCGTGTACCGGTGGTCACCAGAAGATTCCATTTGGGATGTTGGTCCATTACGCGAGTAATCAGCGGCAGCACGGACTGCGCTTCTCCTACGCTCGCGCTATGGAGCCAGAGGAGCTTGCCTTCCGGCCTGGGAAGTGAAGCGTACCCAAACCGCTCTTGCAACCGTGCAGGATCTTCTTTGCCGCGTTTCAGGCGCTTGCGTAAATACCACGGCATGAGCGGTTGAGCGGCAGCGGTAGCGATACGATACAACGGCAGCATGCACATAGGTTTGCGCTCCTTTAAGCTGCGTCCATGTATTCGGTTTGTCGCCGCATTGTGTCTTGTAAACGAATGCGCAGTCTTTCAACGTCCTGTTCTTCTCCTAGTATGTGGATAGATAAAGGAGCATCCGCAACAAAACGTATATGCCCAAAGGGCAGCGCAAGCATAAACCGGTCCCAGCTTTTCAGCCTTTTATGGCGCGTGGAATGAAACGTGACCGGAATAATGGGATAGCCGGTCAGCGCGGCCAGACGAATAATGCCTTTGGCGGCTTCCTGATACGGCCCACGCGGACCATCGGGCGTGATGCAAATATTGTCTCCTGCTTTTAGAGCCGCAATCAGCGCTGCTGCAGCCACTCTTCCGCCTTTGCTGGAAGAGCCGGTAATGGTGCTTTCGCCAAAATGGCCGATAACTCGGGAAATTAGTTTTCCGTCCCTGTGGCCGGAGATGAGTACGCGCATAGTTCTGCCGGGTGGCTCAAAACAGGGCATCACCATCATACGCCCGTGCCAGAAGGCGAAAATGGCGTTTTTTTCACCGGATATATAAGATTGCGCTTCCGGATGCACATGCCGCGTTTTTTTACTGGAGTAATAAACCAGCCGTATAAAACCTGCAAGAATCCATGCCAGTAGCGCTTGTGCAGCAGGATGTTTGAGCAGTTTTTTCTTCAATGACTTATCCTTCATCAAAATGCTCTGCATAAAGCGCGGCGTATTTGCCGCCTTGCTCCATCAGCGCATTATGCGTGCCGGATTCAACAATCCGCCCCTTCCCCAACACGCAGATGGTATCGGCATGAATAATGGTGCTTAACCGATGCGCAATCACCAGCGTCGTGCGACCCTCCATTAACCGGGCGAGCGCTTGCTGAACGGAGCGTTCGGAGGTATTGTCGAGCGCGCTGGTGGCTTCATCAAGCAGCAGTATAGGCGCATCTTTCAACATGGCGCGCGCAATTGCTATGCGCTGGCGCTGGCCGCCGGAGAGTTTTACGCCGCGCTCGCCCACATGGGCATCGTAGCCCCTGCGGCCGCGCGGATCGACGACATTGGCGATGAAATCGGCCGCGGCCGCGCGACGGGCCGCATCGACGATCTCCGCTTCGGACGCTCCTGCCCTG
>CAZRJZ010000122.1:0-5292 GCA_964600465.1 uncultured Rickettsiales bacterium | reverse complement strand
CACGGCAATATGTGCTGCCACGGTTGTTTTTCCTGCACCGCCTTTTTGTTGCGCAATCGTGATTACTTTATGCATAAATACCTCAGTGGCTAAGGAAGCAAAAATCAAGTATCATCCTAACTGGTAGCGCAAACCTGTAAAATGTTCAAGCAAGTATGGCAGACAGAAAAGATATTGTAGAAGCGGCAGCGCGTATTTGCGCCGGTGAAGTGGTAGCGTTTCCCACCGAAACGGTTTATGGCCTCGGCGCGAATGCGCTGGACGGGCGAGCGGTAGCAAAAATCTTTGCGCTCAAATCACGGCCTGCGTTTAATCCCCTGATTGTTCACGTACACACGCTCGCGCAAGCAGAGCGTTATGCAACGCTAAATGCGCGGACGCATATTCTTGCGGAATGTTTTTGGCCGGGTTCGCTAACCTTGGTACTACCCAAAAAAGAGCAGGGCGCTATTTCTTCGCTCGCAACGGCGGGGCTTGATTCTGTGGCGATTCGAATACCTGCAAATGAGACAGCCCTGCATTTGCTTGCGGAAACCGGACTTCCTATATGCGCGCCAAGCGCCAATCGTTCGGGGCGTATCAGCCCCACGAGCGCCGAGCATGTGCGGAATGAATTTAAAGAGCAATGTCCCTTTCTTATTGATGGAGGCGCATGTGTGGTAGGACTTGAATCGACCGTGTTAGACCTCACCAAAGAAGTACCGGTATTGTTGCGCCCCGGAGCGGTTACACAGGCAATGCTTGAGCAGGTTTTACGAACCACTATTGTCGCCGCGCAAAAAGAAGGAGAGGGGATTGTTGCACCAGGAATGCTTGCCAGCCACTATGCTCCTTTATTGCCAATGCGCTTGAACGCTGATACGGTACAGGACAATGAAGCACTATTGGCCTTTGGGAAAGATATTCTAACCGGTGCGGCCCATACGCTCAATTTGAGCCAAAGCGGTAATTTGCAAGAAGCGGCGGCAAATTTATTCCGCTACATGCGCTTGCTGGATAATCCAGCTTACGCATGCATCGCGGTGATGCCAGTTCCAAATGAGGGAATTGGAGTGGCAATTAACGATAGACTACTCCGTGCCGCTTGCCGGTAACACTTAAACTCAAGAAATTTTTATGTCCAAGAAACGTTCACCACACATTCAAACCATGATTAATGCGGCTCTCTGACGTGATAAGATTTTTATCCAATAACCTATTTTGTAAGAATAGCGCATTGAAAAATTTTCTACTGAAAGAGAGAAGATAGAAAATCTTTTCTCCGAGAGCAGTACGGCCTATTTGCGGCCTGGCTATTTTCTGATATCGGGAAAAAACGGCTAAGGTATTGGTGGAGGAGGAAGGATTTGAACCTTCGAACCCTTACGGGGGCAGATTTACAGTCTGCTGCCATTGACCACTCGGCCACTCCTCCTCAGTAAATTCCCATGGGCTTGCGCCCATGGCATTCGCTGTTACGCTACTTGCGGCGCACGAAGCACACACCTCCGGCGGACACTTCAACCACTCCCACCCCGAAGCGTAACCTTAGGAGATGGTTGCAATATAAAGCAAGGCTGCTTTTTCTAGCGGACTTACACTATTTTGCAAGCGCTAAGCGCTCAGAAAGGAAGCGACACAGTGACCAAGAGTGCCTCGGCTCCAGGATTTCGTTTATATATCCCGGCGTTAGAGATATGATTAAAGGCAACACCAATACGTTCCAGCCCGGGTAACTGGTACGCAACCTCCAGGCCGGAACGGAACTCTATAGGTCCACCAAGGCTTTTCCCTTCACCTTTGGCATAGTGCCCAACCATAAAATTGGGAATAACGAACCATTGAGGAATCGCCTCATATTCCCAATTAAATCCGCCATACGCATATATCGACGAATCCGTGCTAACGTTCACGCCGAGCGTTGGCCTTAGCCCGTAATAGACAGGCCGCCAACGATACTCAACGCCAACTTGCGCAGCCTCGTCTTCCTGATCGAGCAGGTCATACCAACCGGCATAACCAGTTAAATAATCGCCGCGCGGAGGAGCCGCATCCGCAGCAGACGCAAGGACAGATATGGATAAAGCGGCAGTTAGAACGCGAAGGAGTGACATAAAACCCTATGCTCAAATTTTAAAAACCCGACTATTGACCTTGAGGCGCTTCACCCGAGGCGCCTGGCTCATCCGACTGCTCGCCATTGTCTGCAGGCACCATTGCGCCTGCAGGAACGCCATCTTCCATACTATTTTCAGGCACAGGCGCGCCGCCGGTTCCCTCTGCAGGGGTATTGCCTTCAGGCATAGCGCCAAACGGAGAATTTATTTCCGCCGATACAGGCTCTCCTGAGGCGGAGTTGCTCACCGCTTCTTCCGATACAACAGAAACACTAGCTCCTTCATTGCCTCCCGGGTATTGTGTGGCCAGCAGCGTGACAATTAACACGCTAAGCACAATAAGAAAAATAGCCATAGAACGAGATTTTTGCATGACGAAACTACCCTTATAAGAAAATGTTGCGGAAGGAAAAGCGATGGAAATGCTCCACGTTTATATAGCAGTCTTGTCAGATTGGAAATCAAAAAACAGCTAATGATCATTCATACAATTGAGTAATCAAGAGTGGAGAAAGAAGAATCCTAAAAAGATCCATCTGATACCACTTTGCAATCAATATAGCAGGCCGCCGCTCATTGAACGTTACCTGCTATATCTATGCTTTGATTGCTAAATGGCATGATTTTCGCTTTAAGATTCCCCATTATCCAATTGATTCATATTGGGTATATCCTCATCTTTATCCATTTCTGCAGGTATAGCGTAAGTGCCTGAAAACCAATGGCCTAAGTCTATTTGCCGGCAACGTGCTGAGCAGAAAGGCGCGTTATTTTCCACAGGCGGCTTATTACATACGGGGCAGGGCATAAGGCGCTCCTTGAGGCTTGTGCAGAGCGGCGATTTTTATCCAGGCATGAGGATAAATTAATTGTAACCGCCGCATAGCCGCTTTGGCCGAATTTTCTGATAAAAAAACGCCAAAACACGTGGCCCCGCTACCGGACATGCGGGAAACAGCGCATCCGTCTTGTGCAGCGATATCTACCAATATATCTGAAATCACCGGCATAAAGGAAATGGCGGCTTCTTCCAATGAGTTTGAAGTGGCGTCTAAAATACGGAGTAATTCAGCGTCTTCTATCATAGGAGGAATGGTGCTTTCGGATCGGTAAGCCCCCTTAAATGCTTTATAAACATGTGCGGTAAGCAGTGCCCCTCCGGGGTTAACCAAGACAAAATATAACCGGCTGTAGAGCGTGACTGGGCGGATATACTCGCCTGCGCCAGTAACAACGCAAGGCGTTGCTTGGAGGCATGCAGGCACATCGCTGCCGAGTTGTAAAGCCAGGCTATGCAAAACTTCCGGCTCCAATGCGACCCCCCATAGGCAGGACAAGGCTCGGATGGTCGCTGCGGCATCCGCAGAACCGCCCCCAAGACCTGCGCCAACCGGCAAGTTTTTATGCAACGTAATATGTGCGCCTTTCTGAACGCCAGCGTAAGATTGCAATAATTCGGCGGCTTTAAGGGCAAGGTTATTTTGATCTTTCAGTATAGGCGCCTGGGGCCCGGCTACCCTCAGCTGCAGATTATTAGAATGCCTTGCTTCGATAATATCGTATTCGGAGAGGAAAACCGCCAGGCTTTGAAGGAGATGATAGCCATCGGCGCGCTTGCCGGTAATATGAAGGAACAGATTCAGTTTGGCTGGAGCAAAAAATTGATTCATTGGCCGTTATTGAGATATTTTCTTTGTGCTGTTCAAAGCATCAATAACCGGTGGTGGGCTTTGCTTAACGCCATACTCCGCGATGCCTTTTTCAAGCTTCTCTTTGAGCGCTGCGCCCATACGCAAATCCTGCTCTGCCGAGGCAGATTTAAGCGCCTTCTCCCAGGCGTAAGCGGCTTCTAATTTCCGACCGCTTTGCCAGTAAGCATCGCCTAAATGGTCATTGATGGAAAGGTCGTCCGGTAAGTAGTTAAGCGCCTCCTCGAGTAGTAAAATAGCTTCCTGCAGTTTGCCGGTCTTGTAGTAAACCCAGGCCATGCTGTCGATAATATGCGGCTCATCGGGCCGCGCTTCATAAGCGGTAGAGATCATCTGCGAGGCTTGCTGCAAATTCTTTTCCTGCACTAACCACATGTAACCCAAATAGTTTAATACTTCCGGCTGATTGGGGCTTAATTTCAACGCCCGTTCCAAATCCGCCTCTGCTTTTTGAATCTCTCCTATGCGCTCCAAGCAGGCACCCCGGGCAAAATAAAGCGCCCAATCCGCTGGCTCATCACTGCTGCGCTGAATGGCCTGCGTGTACGCTTCAATCGCTTCTTGGAATTTGGATTTTTGCCGCAATAAATCACCCCGCGCAGTATAAGGCTCCGGAAGCTCGGGGCGCTGGGCCGCTAATGTTTCCAGCATACGCAACGCCTGCTCGGGGTCGCCTTGTTTATCAAGTATCAAGGCTTTGCGTAACAGCGCCTTATGGTAGAGTGGGCTGTCCTCTTTGACCATGTCATAGGAGCGGGAGGCATTAGCAAAGGCTCCGCTTAATTCCTGCGCGTTTCCTAGCATAAGCCAGGCGGAGGAGAAGTCTTGCGTCAAATACACGGCCATTTGTAAGTAAAGCTGAATATCGTAAGACTGGTCGGTATTATAAAGCACACCGGCCATAGTAAAGAGAATCTCGCTTACCCCCGCCTGCGCGCTGCCAATAACGCGCTGGAGCGGAGCGGAACTATTTTTACGGCTTGCAATCAGTCTCCATCCTTCCGGGCGCGCGTGGGCGTAGTCAGCAAGTAATTTCTCGCTTTTGCCTTGTTCGCTATGACGCTGATAAAAATTTGCTAATCCCTGCACGGCACGGTAAGGCGCATGCTCGATATCCGAAACGGCCAAACGATATTGCCGCTCCGCCGCTTCCGTGTAATTCGCGTAATCGTTGATTAACGCCATATGGTAGTAAAGAAAAGGTGGAACGGTGCCCGGATCTTTTGAAAACTGAGCCGCTTCAACTGAATTTTTTAGCTTTCCTTGTGCGGCTTGCAGCCATGTTTGAATCAGGGGAATCCAGATGTTTTCATTAGCTTTTTCATGCAGGCTTTGCAGCAGTGCATCGGCGTTTTGATATTGTCCGGATTTTATTTGCTCCAACACGATTAGTAGATCCACAATAAGTTCATGCCCATCAGCAATCTGGGCTTTTTTTGCAAGGGAAATAGCGCTCTCCACTTGCCCTTCTAAAAGGCGAACAACCA
>CAZRJZ010000121.1:0-5297 GCA_964600465.1 uncultured Rickettsiales bacterium | reverse complement strand
TATGGGGGATCACCTCCGGCCAGGCAGGCATGCAAACGCAGGTGCGCGCGCTGGCGCTTGCCATGGGTGTTGAGCCGGTAATGAAAACCGCTTCTTTAAATAACGCCTTCAACTGGCTGCCCAATAGGGTATTTGAGGGGCTGGGCCGGCATTTGCTGCAACCACGATTATTGCCCCTTATTATCGGTAAAGGCAGCGATCCTTTACACCCCCCGTGGCCGGATATGGTGATCAGTTGCGGTAGACGGGCGGTGCCGTTGGCGCTGTACGTAAAGCAGGTTTCTGAAGCGTATGCGGTGCATATTGGAGATCCATACACCGATCCGGCGTGCTTCGACTGGATTGTTGCAATGCAGCATGACAGGGTGGCGCGTAAATCAGCCCCCAATGTTATTACCACACGCTTCTCCCTCCATAGGATCAATGCAGCAACCCTTGAGCCGGCATACGCGCAGTGGCACGAGCGTTTTCTTGCTTATCCCGCGCCCCGCATCGCCGTGTTACTGGGCGGTTCTACGCAAAAATACCACCTTACGCTTGTGGGCATGGCGGAGCTGGTGGAGCGCTTACGGTATTTGCAGACGCACGGTTCGCTGCTGATCACCGCATCCAGGCGTACGGGCGAAGATCATATTGCGCTGCTGAAACCCCTGGAAGAAGCAGGCGCTTATCTTTACGCCGCAGAGGGTGAGAATCCCTATCTGGGGTTGCTCGCCTGTGCGGATTTTGTGGTGGTAACCAACGATTCCGTGAATATGATGAGCGAAGCATGCGCTACGGGGAAACCGGTTTATATTCTGCCCCTTCCGGGTCATGCCAAAACTAAGCCTGCGGCGTTTGCCGACAAGCTGATTGCAGAAGGCATTGCCCGTTTTCTTCCGCAAGAAGGAGCGCTTGAGCGTTGGGATTATACGGTAGCTTCTGAGTTAAGCGCTATTGCCCGGCGGATTGCCGTGCCGCCTAATGTGGGGCAGGTATAGCAAACGTTTAATCAGCGCGGAGGCATAAACTGTCCCACTCTTCTTCACTGACCACTTTTATCCCTAATTCTGCCGCTTTTTTGGCTTTGCTGCCTGCGTCTGCGCCCGCCACCAGATAATCGGTTTTGGGAGACACGCTGCTGGCTACTTTTGCGCCTAAATGTTCTGCGCGCACTTTTGCTTCCTGGCGGGACATGCGCGTCAGCGTACCTGTAAACACCACGGTTTTTCCGCAAATCGGCGAATTAGGCATTGTTACAGGAATATCATCTTCAATGGTAAGTATACGTGCGAGCGCATCAATTGCTTCCTTATTGTGCGGCTCCAGGAAAAACTCCTGCAGCGCTTCTACCGCTTTCGGGCCGATACCGTCGATGGTGGTGAGTTCGGCGGTACTCCCTCCTCCCCCGTAGGGGGAGGGTTGGGGAGGGGGCATTATATCTTCTATCTTATCATCAAGCCCCCCTCCTAACCTCCCCCCTGCAGGGGGAGGAGCTTTTATTGTCCCCATCATTTTTTCAAAGCTTCCGTAATGCCGGGCCAGCAATTTCGCCGTTACTTCACCGATATGGCGGATGCCAAGTGCGTAGATAAATTTCGAGAGCGTGACTTTCCTTGCGCGGTCAATCGCCTGAGCCAGATTGCTCGCGGATTTATCGCCCCAGCCTTCTCGCGCTTTAATCTGCTCAATTTTCGAAGGCAGCGTAAAAATATCCGCCGGCGTACGAATCAGTCCATCACGCCAGAAAGTCTCTATTTGTTTCTCTCCCAGCCCTTCAATGTCGAGCGCTCCTTTCGATACAAAATGCCGCAGCCGCTCTACTGCTTGCGCCTCGCAAATTAATCCGCCGGTACAGCGCCGCGCCGCTTCGCTTTCCTCCCGCAGCGCCAGGCTACCGCAGATGGGACAATGCTGCGGAAAAAGATACGGCGCTGCGTCGGTTCGGCGCTGCGTCAGGTCTACGCCGGTGATTTGGGGAATCACGTCGCCTGCGCGCTGAATGGTTACGGTGTCTCCAATGCGGATATCTTTACGCAGAATTTCGTCTTCGTTATGTAAGCTGGCGCGTGAAACTATCACGCCGCCCACGTTAACGGGCGTCAGCTCTGCCACTGGCGTTAAGGTTCCGGTGCGCCCGACCTGGATAATAATATTCTCCACCGTTGTCTTGGCCTGCTCCGCGGGGAATTTATGCGCCAGCGCCCAGCGCGGCGCGCGGCTAACGTAGCCAAGGCGTTCCTGCCAATCCAGCCGGCTTATTTTGTAAACTGCGCCATCAATGTCATAAGGAAGCTGAGAACGCATCTGCTGCAATGTGTGTGTGTACTCCAACGCCTCAGATAAGCCTCCTTCGGTAATGAGCGGAGCCGTGAGATCGGAGGCCAGAGCAAATCCCATTTTTTTTAAACAGGCATATATTTCTGAAAGCGTACTGCCGAGATCTGCGCTTGCCTCTCCTAGTCCATGCACGGCGTAGTTTAATTTACGCGCTTGAGTGACTTGAGCGTCCAGCTGCCGCAAACTTCCTGCCGCTGCATTGCGCGGATTGGCAAAAAGCGGTTCTTGAGCGCGTTCTCTTGCAGCGTTAAGTTCGATAAAATGCGCGTGTGTCATGTAGACTTCGCCACGTACTTCTAGGATTTCCGGCCAGTCGCTGCCTTTTAAGTGAATGGGGAAGCTCCTTACAGCCTTTAAATTCTCGGTAATGGATTCGCCCGTTTCTCCATCGCCCCGAGTGGCTCCCTGGACAAATTTTCCGTGTATGTAACGGGCGCTGAACGATAGTCCATCTATTTTAGGTTCGCAGGCATAAGCGATAATGCTATCTGAAGAAAGTCCAAGAAATTTGCGGGTTCTATTTTCCCACTCACGTACTTCTTCTTCCGAGAACGCATTATTTAGCGAAAGCATTGGCTGGCTGTGATGCACTTTAGCGAATGTTTCCAGTCCGGGAGCGCCTACGGTTTGCGTTGGGGAATCAGGGCTTTTAAATTCCGGGTGCGCGGTTTCCAGCGCTTCCAGACGCCTTCGCAGAGCATCGTACTCCGCATCCGATATAATGGGTGCGTCTTGGCGGTAATAAAGCGCATCATGCTTACGGATTTCCGCTGAAAGCCGCGCAATTTCGGCTTCTACGTCAGCCGGCATTTTCCAGTAACCTTTCCGCCGCCATGCGCGCCTCCGTGGTGATGCTTGCGCCCGCCAGCATGCGCGCCACTTCTTCCCGGCGCTCTTGCGAAGAGAGGACTTCGATGCGGGTGGTCACAGATCCATTGCGCTCCCGCTTGACCACGCGCAAATGCTGATTTCCCTTGGCGGCCACCTGCGGCATATGTGTTACCACCAATACCTGCGCGGTTTTCCCGAGTTCCGCGAGCCGTTGTCCGATTGCGTCCGCTACCGCGCCGCCGGTGCCGGTGTCGATTTCATCGAAAATCAGGGTAGGCGTGGAGCTGACCTCACTCAAGGCAACTTTCAGCGCCAGCATCAGGCGGGAAAGCTCACCGCCGGAAGCGATTTTATGCAGCGCTGAAAACGGCACATCGGTTTTACGGCCTGCGTTAGTGGCGACCTCAAATGCAACAGTCTCGCGTCCTGCGGCCGACCAGGCGGATTCCGGAAGGATTTCCAGCTGAATCCGCAGGCGGGTGCCTTCCATTTTTAGCGGCTCCAGCTCCTGCATAATCGCTTTTTCTAATTTTCTTGCCGTTTTGCTGCGGGCCTGCGTGAGCTGCAATGCTTCCGCCTCATAGCGCGCTTTGGTATCGGCCCGATCCTTGCGTGCCTGGCTTAAGCCCTGCACTTGCGTGTCCAGCGCTTTCAGCCGGGATTCCACTTCCTGGCGCAAATTGGGCAGGCCTTCTACGGTAACGTCATATTTCCGCGCCATGGCTTTAAGCGCAAAAAGGCGTTCTTCCATGCTCTCCAGTAAGCGGGGATCATATACGGCGTCGCGCGCCAGCTGCTCTAACTCGATTTGCGCTTCATCCGCTTCCATGGCGGCGCGTTCCAGCGTATCCACGGCGGAGCTGAATTTGCCGCTGGTATGCACCGGCGAGCGCAGCAATATCCGCTGTGCGGCGCGTAGTTGAGTGGCTACGCCTTTGTCGCGGTTTAGTTCGGAAAGCGCCTCATCAATGGCGGCGAAGAGTTTTTCCGCCTGCATCATCTCGGCGCGTGCGTTGCTTAAGACTTCCTCCTCTCCGGGTTGCGGATCCATAGCGGCAAGCTCTCCGGCCATATGCCGCAAGTAATCTTCCTCTTGGCGCGCCTTGGAAACGGCGTCTTCCAATGCTTGCAGTCGATTCGACGCTTCTTTCCAATGCCGGTGCGCTGCGGCGACTTTACCGGCATAGGCGTCCAGCTTGCCATATTCATCGAGTTGCGCGCGGTGAGTGGAGGGATCGAGCAGGCCGCGCTGGTCATGTTGTCCGTGCACTTCCACCAACGTTTCGCCTAGTTTTTTTAAGGCTGCGACGCTGACAGGCGTGTCATTGATGAAACAGCGTGTTTTCCCGTCCGCATTCACGCTGCGGCGAATGATCAGCAACCCTGCCGGGTCAATGCCAAGCTCGGCTAGCAGCGTTTGCGCGGCTGCATTTGAGCCAATCTCAAATTCCGCCATTACGCTCGCTTGCGTTTCTCCGTGCCGTACCAACCCGGACTCGCTACGCGCACCGAGCGCCAGCCCCAGCGCATCGAGCAGGATTGATTTACCGGCTCCCGTTTCTCCAGTTAACACGCATAAGCCGGCATCGAAGGCAACTTCTGCCGCGTCAATGAGTACGATGTTATGAATGGCAAGATGAGTGAGCATAGTAGCGCAAGCTATTGCATACAGCTATGCATGCGTCAATACACGGGAAATACTGCCTCAGGGCGGCCCCATGGAATTATGCGGAACTGCCTTTCCCGCGTGCGGGAGAGGTGAATATTTTTATGAAGGCGAGCCTGATGCCGGCTCTTTTAAGGAATGAGTTTTCCAAGCCAGCCACGACCGGCGGCAGGCGGCTCCTTGCCCTGATTCAGCAGTGCGTAACTATATTTATACCAAGAGCTGGCAGGGTAATTATGGCCCAGCACCGCTGCGTAACGTTGCGCCTCCGGTTGCACGCCAAGCCGCATATAGGCTTCCACCAACCGATGCAGCGCCTCCGGGGCGTGAGTGGTGGTTTGGTAATTTTCCACCACGGTTTTAAAGCGGTTAATGGCGGCCAGGTATTCTTCGCGTTTTAAATAATAACGCCCCACTTCCATTTCTTTGCCTGCCAGATGATCGTAGGCGAGATCAAGTTTTAATTTAGCGTCCCGCGCGT
>CAZRJZ010000120.1:0-5305 GCA_964600465.1 uncultured Rickettsiales bacterium | reverse complement strand
ATCGAATCGCAAGCCTTTCAGCGCAATCGAACCATGCAGCGAGGGAGTGTCGATCTTCAAACGGGCAGAGGCCGCCAAGGCTTCCTGGCGCGGCAGCGGCGCCGTTGGTTGCGCGCCGCTCACCGTTGCCAGTAAATCCGGTTGCTTTGCGAGCCGCTCTCTTTTTTGCTGCGCCTGAATAGCCTGCCATTTGGCCAATTGTTCACGTTTTGGGGCTTCCACGAATATTTGCCATACCACAATCAGCAACGAGCACAACACCGCTGTAATCAGGAGATTCTGTTGACCAATCGGCGGGTTAGGTGTGGACATACGGGTTATTTTTTCTCCGGCACAGGATCCAGCCCTTCACCGCCCCAGGGATGGCATCGCAGCAGGCGCTTGAATGCCAGCTTGCCGCCTTGCATGAGGCCATGACTGCGTAGCGCCTCGAGGGCATAATGCGAACAGCTGGGCGCAAACCGGCAATGGACGCCAAACCATGGAGAAACAAGGATTTGATAGGATCGAACAAACCCTATCAACAGGCTGGTGAACGGACTTTTCATAAAGTTATTCAGGTTTTTCAATAGGACTCAGATTTTCGGCTTAACGCGGCCAATGCGGGTAAGCGCGAAATCAAGATCCCGCAATAGCGTGCTAAACGGACATTGTAAAGCGCTGTGGCGTGCAATCAGCACATAAACATGCCCCGGCTTGGCTTTTTGCGGCATAACCTGGCTTGCTGCTTCCCGGAACCGCCGTTTGATCCGGTTGCGCACCACGGCATTTCCCATTTTTTTGGTCACCGTATAGCCAATACGCATTCCTTCAACGCCAGCACTCTGGCTATCCTCTGGAAGCATAAGCATAATAAAGCTACTGGTGACGAATTTATGGCCGTGCTGGGTAAGGCGCAGGAAATCCTTGCGCTTCTTAATCGTTACCAGGGGCAACCCGGCCACATTATGCGCTAAGGCGCTTACGGCCTTTAGAACGGCGTGCGGCAACCACACGGCGGCCACCTACCGTTGCCATACGGCTGCGGAATCCGTGGCGGCGCTTGCGCACTAGCTTACTGGGCTGATACGTGCGTTTCATAAGTGTATTCCTTGCATTTACAAAGGAGGGGATTGATAGTCTATTCAATCCCCCTTGTCAAACGGATTAACAACGGATTTAACAGATAAAAATGGCACTGTTACCAAAAAACGCTAAATCCGCCCCAACATACGCTTTGCTTTCCGGCGTGAGAGATTCTATTGCTTGAAGAACAGGGCTTAACGAAATCCGGAGTTCTATGGTCGCCACACTCCATACCGTATCGTTCGAAGGGGTGAATATTGTTGCCATTGAGGTGCAGGTGCAGCTGGCACCTGGCCTTCCCGCCTTTGCCATTGTAGGTTTGCCGGATAAAGCCGTGGCAGAATCCCGTGAGCGGGTGCGCGCCGCCATTCATTCTATGGGTCTGGCGTTGCCGGCAAAAAAAATTATCATCAACCTGGCGCCTGCCGATATTGTGAAAGAGGGCAGTCATTTTGATCTGGCCATCGCATTGGGATTGCTGGTGGCCATGAACGTGTTGCCGCAAGGGGAGTTATCGGAGTATTACGCGCTGGGCGAGCTTTCGTTGGATAGCCGGATTTTACCGGTCTCCGGCGTGCTGCCCGCTGCTATTCACGCCAATGCGGAAGGCAAAGGCCTGATCTGTCCGCAAGGCAACGGCGCTGAGGCCAGCTGGTCCGGAGCGGAGCGTCTGTTGGCGCCGCACTCGCTTTTAAGTCTTATCAATCACTTCAAAGGCACGCAAATCCTCTCCGCCCCGGAGCGCGAGCACGGGGAAGCTCCTGCGCACATCACCGATCTACGGGAAGTGCGTGGCCAGGAAGTGGCGCGGCGCGCTTTAGAGATTGCTGCGGCGGGCGCGCATAACATGCTCATGTGCGGCCCTCCGGGCGCAGGAAAATCGCTGCTGGCTTCCTGTTTGCCCGGCATCTTGCCGCCGCTGGAGCCGGATGAAATCCTGGAAGCCAGCATGATTGCTTCCGTCGCCGGAAAACTGCAAAATGGGGTTTTAAGCACACGCCGCCCTTTCCGCGACCCTCACCATTCCAGCTCCATGGCAGCCATGGTTGGCGGCGGCAAGCGGGCGCTTCCGGGAGAGATTTCCCTCGCGCATCTGGGCGTTTTATTCCTGGACGAGTTACCGGAATTTCCGCGTGCCGTGCTGGAGTCTCTCCGTCAGCCGCTGGAAACAGGCACTATTACGGTAGCGCGCGCCCAGGCGCATGTGACCTATCCGGCGCGTTTTCAGCTTATTGCCGCTATGAATCCCTGCCGTTGCGGCTACATCACCGACCCCATACGCGCCTGCAGCAAAGCGCCGCGCTGCGCAGGTGAATATCAGGGGCGCATTTCCGGCCCCTTCCTGGACCGCATAGATATTAGCATTGATGTTCCGGAAGTCCCCACTTTGCATATGCTGGCTTCTCCGGCCGGAGAAGCCAGCGCGCTTGTCGCCAGACGCGTGGCCAAAGCAAGGGCCATACAAAAAGCGCGCTACATAGAAGCCGGGCTGGATTTACGCACCAACGCGCAAGCCAGCGGAGAAGCCTTACAGCGGATTGCATCAACGGATGCCGAAGGATCGGCCCTGCTGGAACGCGCTACCGGACAATTTCGGCTCTCCATGCGTGGACTTACCAGAACGCTGCGTATCGCGCGTACAATCGCGGATCTGGATAGCGCAGACACCGTGCGAGCGCGACACATCGGCGAAGCGCTCACCTACCGGCAACTTCATTACGGCAGGGTAGCGGAAATGGCAGGCGCTTGAGATTCACGCCGCGTCGGCAAGCGCGGGCGCTTCTTCGGCAATGCAATCAAGCGTGATCTCCATACCATCGTTTAGAGGCACTTGCGCTTTGAAGCCAATTTTCTCGTAGGCGTGAGTGGGGTCGCCGAGGGAGTAACGCAAATCTCCCGTCCGCGCATCGCCATATGCGCAACGGTATTCTCTGTGCGTAATTTCTCCAATCATTTTCGCCATGGCATTAATGGTGGTTGGAAGGCCCGTGCAAACATTAAATACGTCATGGGAGAAACATTTCTCCTCCAGCGCCACCATGGCGCGCTGGAGCGCGTCCACCACATCGAGCACATAGATAAAATCACGCGACTGCTCGCCATCTCCAAATACAGTAAAGGGCTGACCGGAAAGAATACGCTTAGCAAAAATAGAAATAACCCCACTATAGGGCGAACTGGGATCTTGCCGGGGGCCATACACATTGAAAAAGCGCATTGCCGCATTGGGAACGCCGTGCACATGCGCCGCCACGCGCCCATGTAGCTCACATCCCAGCTTATCGGCACCGTAGGCGCTTAATGGACGGGGCGGCAATTGCTCATGAAAAGCAGGGACATGCCCTTCTCCATACACAGCGGCGGACGAAGCATACACCACAGGCGTCTTATGGCTCTTGGCCGCTTCAAAAAGACCGATGGTGGCGCTGAGATTCACTTGATGCGTATAAAGCCACTCTTCGTTGGAACGCGCAACCGATGCAATTGCCGCCAGATGGAAACATCCGTCAATGTCTTCAAAGAGCGCTTCCATGAGTTTTTTGTCGCAAATATCGCCTTTAATAAAGCGCGCGCGCGGAGGAATATTAGCGCGTTTCCCCGTAGAAAGGTCATCAACTATAGTCACCGAATGATCACAGGAGAGCAACGCATGGCAAAGGTGAGAGCCAATAAATCCAGCGCCGCCGGTAACCAGATAATGCATAGACTTTCCTAACTTTTATTCTGTTTTTAGGTGGGCTATATAACGCAAGGATTAATAAGATTGTTGCTAATATGCAATCATATTTTTTGATAATGTCATACTATTTTAGTAGGTGTATTCCTACTTCTTCATTATTGATTTTTTCATCATGAAGAAATGTGAGGATATTGAAAAAAGAATGGTCTCCGGCTTGCCGCGCAGGCCTAAATTCTCAACCATCATCATTCATAAAAATCACCCACGCACGGAAGCGCAATTCACATCGTTTTGACTTTACGCCTAAAAAAGCGTATCATACCCGAATGCGCCCTGCCTTTTCTCTTACCTTTCTTTCCTCGTTGATGCTTGTCACATTAACCTTGGCCGGATGCCGCCCTGCTTTATTGCTCACGGTAGATCCACCGGGCGCTCCCGAATATAAGCTAGGGTGGGAAGATGGATGCGACAGCGGCCTTTCCGCCGAGGGCGATTGGTCGTATAAAATGATGTATGGCTTCAAAAAACGCCCCGAAATGGCCACAAGCGACCAATACAAGCAAGGCTGGAATGAAGGCTTCACTTACTGCCGCTTCTCGCTGGCATCGAGCAAAGCCCCCGTAAGCGAATTCGGCTGGGGGGACGTGGATGTGCACGCTAACGAAAAAGCGCCTTGGTGATCATGACTTTCCCGTTACGGCGGAGGCAACCCCGGCACAGACGAATCAATGGTTCCCTCTAATTGCCGACGAAATTCACGCGGCGGCAGACCTGGCGTAATCGGCGGCAAGAACCGAATGGTGGCCGTGCCTGGGTTTTTTATCCACCGGTTCTTTGGCCAAAGCAGCCCCGTGTTCACCGCAACCGGAATAACCGGCACTTTAGCCAGCTGGTAGATCGAGGCCACGCCGGGATGGTAACGCCCTTTTTCGCCCGGTGGCATCCGCGTACCTTCCGGAAAGATCACCAGCGGCCTACGCGCATGCAATGCCTCCATGCAATCTTTTATCATTTTCTTCATCGCGTTAGCGCCGCCTTTGCGGTCGATAGCGATCATCTTCATGCGCCACAAATATTGGCCAAAGAACGGAATAAATAACAACGAGCGCTTCAGTATAAATGCCGGTGCCGGAAATAAGCTCATCAACACCGCAATCTCCAGCGCCGATTGATGTTTAGAAGCATAAATTACCGGCGCGTTACGAATATATTCCGTACCTTCGAGCCGAAAATCAATCCGGCAGATGCGCTTAACCAGCCATAAGCAGCCCCTCGCCCAAGGACGCCCCACTTTACGCGCATGACGGGCAGAAAGCAGTAAACAAGGGAGGTAGGCAAGAGCAATCCCCACCGTCCACAGCGCCAACGCGATATTAAATAAAACCGCACGGCCTTTATTCATGCGTCTTCACTCCACTTTAGCAAAACATGACGGATTTTCGCCGCCACCAGCTTATGATATTCACTGAGCATGATCTTTCCGGAGCCCCAGATATTCCACCACTCATGCAGGTGGAAATCTTCCGGAAAAACCGGATCGGGAATCACCAGCATCTCCGG
>CAZRJZ010000119.1:3061-5382 GCA_964600465.1 uncultured Rickettsiales bacterium | reverse complement strand
TATTCAATTATCCGGTATTGCGCCTGGATTCCGGCCTGATCCGGAGAGATAATGTGAGAAAAACGCTTCCATAGTCCGGCCTTGCCAGTCTGCGGCGCCGTCTATTCTTGCCACCACATCCCCATCCACAACCAAAAACGTGGCCGGCAATACTTTTACGGAGAATACTTTACGCATCATCGGCGTTTCTTCAAAACGGATAGGCAGGGAAGCAACGCGATGCCGGGCATAAAATTCCTTCACTTTGTCCAGATTCTCGCTCTTATCCAAGGAAATTGGCACCACGTGCACGCCTTTATTTTTATATTTTTTAGCAAATGCATCCAGCTGCGGCAGCTCTTCGAGACACGGCACGCACCAGCTAGCCCACAAATGCAGCACCAGGATTTTATCACCCATGGCCTCCGGCACCTGCCGTTTTCCTTCTTCATCCACAAGCGTAACGGGAGGCAAGGCTTGCGGATCTTTCAGCATTTCAATGGTAGCACTGGCAGAAACGGGAGAAACTTGTATAAGAAACGCCGGAATACTTGCCAGAAGCCACCCAAACCCGTTATGAAGAATGCTCTTTAGCCGGAATCGCATATATGTCCTCTTCGCCTGCCAACCACTCAGCCAGCAACCCGCTTTGGGGCGGTCAATACGCCACCGGTCCCGCTGAGATCATGACCAAGATTAACGCTTCTATCCGCGTTGACAAGCGGCTTTACGCGCAAGACATACGTGGCTCCGTGGCTCATGCGGCCATGCTGGCGCAGCAGGGCATTATCAGCCAGACGGATAAAGAGGCCATTACGCGAGGGTTGCTGCAGATCCAGGAAGAAATAGAGAGCGGACGCTTCACCTTTACCGACGCGCTTGAAGACATTCATATGCACATCGAGCACCGGTTGGCGGAAATTATCGGAGAACCCGCGGGAAGGCTCCACACGGCCCGGTCACGCAACGATCAGGTAGCGCTGGATTTACGCCTCTTCGTGCTCGATGCGTGCGACACGCTGCATGCTGAACTACGGGAGCTGATACAATGCTTACTTACTAAAGCGGAAGCCCACGCCGCCACGCTCATGCCCGGGTTTACGCACTTGCAGGCAGCGCAACCGGTAACGCTGGGGCATCACCTGCTTGCCTATGCGCATATGTTCCTGCGCGACCAGTCGCGCTTTCTGGATGCGCGTAACCGCATGAATGAGTGTCCGCTCGGCGCCGCCGCGCTTGCCGGAACCTCATTTCCTATTGACCGGCATTTAAGCGCGGCGCTGCTGGGGTTCGACAGCCCTCTGGGTAACTCGCTCGACGCTGTCTCCACGCGAGATTTTGCGCTGGAGTACTTAAGCGCCGCCTCTATTTGCGCAGTCAATCTTTCGCGGCTTGCAGAAGAAATGGTGATCTGGTCCAGCGCGCAATTCAGCTTCATCCGCTTCTCAGACGCGTTTTCCACCGGCAGCTCCATTATGCCGCAAAAACGCAACCCCGATGCAGCAGAGCTGGTGCGCGGCAAAACAGGCCGGATGTTTGGCAACCTCATGAGCCTGCTTGTCACCATGAAGGCGCTGCCGCTTGCCTACAACAAAGACATGCAGGAAGATAAAGAGCCGGTATTCGACACCACCGACACGCTATTTTTATGCTTAAACGCCATGAAAGGCATGGTGGAAGATTTTACAGTCCACGCGGACACGATGGCGCAAGCGGCCGGAAGCGGCTACGCCACGGCCACTGATTTAGCAGACTGGCTGGTCAGAAAACTCCAGATGCCTTTTCGGAACGCGCACCATGTCACCGCGCGGATTGTGAAATTAGCTAGCGAACTGACTATACCACTTGAGCAACTCACATTACAACAAATACAAACCGTTGAGCCACGCATTACGGAAGATGCGCTCCACGTATTGAGCGCCACGCATTCCGCTTCGTCACGTACGAGTTTTGGCGGCACCGCCCCGGAGAATGTCCTCCAAATGGTAAAGACCCTGCGGGACCGGTTATCATGAAATTGATCCATCTACTATTGCTTACCGCCGGACTGTTTGCGCCTTTAAGCGCCTGCGGCCAACGCGGCAAACTCAAAACGCCGGATCAGATCGCGCACGATACCGCCAAAAAAGCCGCCAAGGCGAAAAAAGCCGAGGAGCAGAAAAAATCCGATCCGCAGGCAATGTCCGCACCTGAAGCTCTCTCTGAACCGGAACAGCCTTGAAGTATGGACCATTTTTCCTATCGCAACGGAGTTTATCATGCCGAGGACGTTAGCATCCCCGCACTCGCAAAAACCGTAGGCACGCCATTTTACTGCTATTCCAGCGCCACCCTTACGCATC
>CAZRJZ010000119.1:0-3051 GCA_964600465.1 uncultured Rickettsiales bacterium | reverse complement strand
GTGTTTTTAAGGAACCCCTTGAGGGCTTAGACGCCATGGTGTGCTTTGCGGTAAAAGCCAACCCTTGCGTCGGCGTACTTGCCAGCCTAAATGCGCAGGGAGCCGGCGCTGACGTGGTTTCTGAAGGAGAAATCAGAGCCGCCCTTGCAGCCGGCATTCCGGGAGAGCGCATCGTGTTTTCAGGAGTCGGAAAAACTAAAACGGAAATGGCCTTTGCGCTTGAGCAAGGCATCTATCAATTCAACATAGAATCGGAGCCGGAATTGCGCGCTTTGCAAGAGGTGGCAGCCTCTAAAAACATGCGCGCGCCTATCGCCATCCGCATTAATCCGGATGTCAATGCCGGAACGCATGCCAAAATTTCCACGGGCCAGAAAGAAAATAAATTCGGCGTCAGCATGGAGCAAGCGCCTGCATTATACGCGCTGGCGGCCACGCTGCCGCACGTGCATGTACAAGGTGTTTCCGTGCATATCGGCTCGCAGCTTACTTCGCTGGAGCCGTTTGCGGCAGCGTTTAAGCATGTGCGCAGCTTCACCGGACAATTACGCGCCTCGGGACATACTATCCGTGTTCTGGATTTAGGAGGCGGACTAGGCATTCCCTACACGCAAGAAACACCGCCGCCGCCGGTGCGCTATGCAGCAACGGTCAAACGCGAGCTCGGTGATTTAGGCTGCCGATTTTTATTTGAACCAGGCCGATTAATTGCGGGAAACGCCGGCATATTGGTGACCAAAGTAATTTATGTAAAACATACCCCCGGCAGGACATTCGTAGTAATCGACGCGGGCATGAACGACCTCATCCGCCCTGCTATGTACGAGGCATACCACAGCATTCTTCCGGTCATTGAGCCTCCGGAAAACAGCGTGCCGGAGCCAGTGGATATTGTTGGGCCGGTGTGCGAAAGCAGCGATATTTTTGCCGCTCAACACCCCTTGGTTGCACCTAAAGAAAACAGCCTGTTGGTTATTCGCTCTGCCGGCGCTTATGGAGCGTCCATGGCATCCACCTATAACCACCGCCCATTACTTGCGGAAGTAATGGTAAATGGTGCCGCGCACGCAGTGATTCGCCCACGCCAAACCTATGCGGAACTACTCGCCCGCGACACATTACCGCCCTGGCTTTAAACTCCACCTTATCTTAAGGCAAGTATTGGGCGCTCAGCGCAAAGAACCCACTGTAAGTGCTCGGCGGTATGTTGAATGCATCAGCCGTCAGCACGCCCCCCGCGTAGATGCGCATCTTCCCGTCCGCGCCGAGCGCGAGCGGAGCAGGAGGATAGAGCGTCAAGCCCGTAACGGCAAGGCGCGCACCGGAAGCGCTGCCCAATTCCACCAGCGCAGGCAGATGCACAAGCAAGTTACGTCCCGGCGTGCCGGTAATTTCAAACTGCGCGGCTTCGCAACTGCTGCGCATACGCACCACACCACCGCTGGCGACGCAATTGCCGCTACGTGGATCAAGGGTAAGCGCGCCGGGCCTGACCACCGTAAAAGTGCCGAACCGGATAGGCGCTATCTGGCGTATTTGCAGATTAGTGTTTTCTGCAAACGCCGATTCCCACATCAAAACAAATAATAGTAAAAACTGTTTGACGTATCGTGCCATAATCTGCCATGTGATGTTCGCATATACCACGTTCCAACGTCATGGTCTAACAGATGTTGCACCGCCTTCTCAGTCGCGCTTGTTTTTTCCTGTTCATCTCCGTTTTTTCTCTCTCCATTGTTGTGGCGCCTTCCGTTTTCGCACAAAATCCCGAGACGGAGAGCGTCACGGAAGCGCCGGCAAAGCAGAGCGGCGGCGCAGGCGATTTATTGGTCACACCCACGCGGGTTGTGCTGGAAGGCCGCAAGCGATCGGATGAAATCATTCTGAATAACCATGGATGAGCGCGGCAATTATCAGGAGCTTCCCGAAGGGGGAAAATTTACTGCACATGAAGGTTTTGCCGATGAGCTTATTCGTTTTTCGCCTAAGCAAGTGACGTTAAAAGCCGGTGAGTCCCAGACGGTGAAGGTGATGCTGCGCAAACCGGAAGGATTGCCGGATGGAGAATACCGTTCGCATTTATTGTTCCAGACCGTGCCAGATGCTTCTTTCGGCACGGATGTTGAAGCCCAACCCAAAACCGCCGGCGGTATTTCCGTGCAATTAATCCCGCTCATCGGGGTCAGCATTCCGCTGATTGTCCGTCATGGCGATGTGCAAGCCAGCGCCAAGATGTCGCATGCGTCATTAAAGGGAAATCAGGTGCAGCTTACCTTAGAACGCAGCGGCAATAAGTCGCTCTTTGGGGATTTGATCGTCACCCAAGGAAACGCGGTGCTGACACAAATGCGCGGTCTCGCCGTTTACACCCCAAATACGCAGCGCTTGGTAACATTAGAGTTATCAAACGCGCTGCGCAAGGAACCGATCCGGATTTCCTACCAAGCACGGGAGGAAGACGGCGGCCAGACTCTGGCGGAGGCAACGCTGAATCCGTAAAGAGTTTTTTCTAAAACCCCACTTTAAAAGGAGTCCTCTTCATGAAATTACGTTCTCTTCTTGCCGCCGGCGCCGCTATGCTGGTTTCCGCCTCCGCCGCTCATGCCGCTGACGGCACCGCCAACGCCACCGCTACCGTGTCGGCGGCGTTAAGCGTAACCAAACAGGCCGATTTGCGCTTCGGCGGCTTTACACCCGGCACTTCCGGCACCGGCACTATCAATGCCACCAGCGGGAGCACGACAAACGGGGTAGTAAAAGTAGGTAACACGAACGGCCCCGCACAATTCCTGGTAACCGGAACGCCAGGAAATGCTTATACGGTAAGCGTACCGGCTCCCGGAGCCGTTAGCCTCACCGGCCCCGTAGGAGCAACCCCCATGCCGGTCACTTTTAGTGCCGATGTCGCAAGTATCGAGCCATTAAATGGCGCTGGCACAGATAGCTTCAACGTAGGTGGTATTCTCACCGTCAATGCCAACCAGACCGCGGGCAGCTATACTGCGCCGTTTACCGTTACCGTTGACTACCAGTAGCACTCCGTGGCGGGTT
>CAZRJZ010000118.1:0-5403 GCA_964600465.1 uncultured Rickettsiales bacterium | reverse complement strand
CATGATTACCTCGATGCCCCCCCCCCCCTGCTTTTATTAACTTGGCCTTTTGCTGCAGATAGAATGCCGGTATGCACAATAAGGAATTCACCTTGCAAGGTCACCTCAGGATAAGATTCTGGACTAAGGCGATTGCGTCTCGCATCCCTATCATATAGAGCGCTCCTTACACCTCCTAAAAAAGAGCGCAATGAATCCTTGTCACTATCAGATAACCCTGATATTTTTAATTTTCTGCAGTTTTCAGGCGCACGACCTGCGGGTTCATTCAGAACAGCACGAACATCCTCAGATAATGCAGCCACCTGATCAGCAGCCCGTCTTCTCTGTTCAATTTGTTGTTGTCTTTCTTCTTGTTGTCTTTCCTCTTGTAGTTGAAATTCTTCATCTAATCTCCTCTCAAAATCTCTGTGGATTTCCGAAGCTATATGGACCGAGCCTTCGCATATTCTTCCTTCTTTATTATTACTCATGGTCTATCCCTCCTTCTCCACCAACTCCACATTCAGACCCAAGGAGCGTAATTCCTTCACCATCACGTGGAAGGATTCGGGGATGCCGGATTCGAACGAATGGTCGCCCCGCACAATGGATTCGTAAATCTTCGAGCGTCCCGCCACGTCATCGGATTTGACGGTCAGCATTTCCTGTAGCGAGTAGGCCGATCCGTAGGCCTGCAACGCCCAGCATTCCATTTCCCCGAACCGCTGGCCGCCGAACTGCGACTTCCCGCCCAGCGGCTGCTGGGTTACGAGCGAATAGGGGCCGATGGAGCGCGCGTGGATTTTATCATCCACCAGATGGTGCAGTTTCAGCATATAGATATAGCCCACCGTGGTTTTACGGTCGAACGGTTCGCCGGTGCGGCCATCATAAAGCTGCACCTGACCGGAGGCGTTCAAGCCCGCTTTTTCCAGCCATTTAACGATGTCCTCTTCCTTAGCGCCATCAAACACGGGAGTGGCAAAAGGAACGCCTTTGCGCAAGTTCTGCGCCAGTTCTAACACGTCCTCGTTTTGCAGGCTCTGGATTTCTTTCCTGGTTTCTTTATCCTCGTACACCTCTTCCAAGGTGGTGCGCAGATGTTTCAGCGACTGTGCGTTCAGGGATTTCTCGCCTAATGAATCAATCGCTTCAGCGATCTGCCGGCCAATACCTGCAGAGGCCCAGCCTAAATGAGTTTCTAAAATCTGCCCCACGTTCATGCGCGAAGGCACGCCGAGCGGATTGAGTACCACATCCACGGGACGGCCATCTTCCAGGTACGGCATATCCTCCGCCGGCATAATGCGCGAAATCACCCCTTTATTACCATGACGTCCGGCCATTTTATCGCCGGGTTGCAGTTTGCGCTTTACGGCTACGAATACCTTGACCATTTTCAGCACGCCCGGCAGCAGATCATCGCCGGACTGCACTTTGCCTACTTTCTCCTCGAAATGGTGATTAATTCGGCCCATAGCATGATCGAACTGTTTTTTTAACTGCTCGATCTCATTCATGATCGCATCGTTCTTTACGGAGAACTGCCACAGCTGGCCTTTGGTGTACGACTCCAGAACGTCTTCGGTCAGTGCGCCGCCGGTTTTAAAATTCTTTGGCCCGGAGGTGGGTTTTTGTCCAAGCAGCAACTCACGTAAACGGCCGTAGATAAATCGCTCGATGATGGCTTTTTCATCGTCGCGGTCTTTGGCAAGGCGCTCGATTTCTGCTTTTTCAATGGCGAGCGCGCGCTCGTCTTTTTCAATGCCACGGCGAGAGAAAATTTTCACACCCACCACGGTTCCGGCCACGCCCGGAGGAAGCCGCAAGGAAGAATCGCGCACATCGGACGCTTTTTCGCCGAAAATAGCGCGCAAGAGTTTTTCTTCCGGCGTCATGGGCGATTCCGATTTTGGCGTGACTTTACCCACCAGAATATCGCCTGGTTTTACTTCCGCGCCAATATGCACCACGCCGATTTCATCGAGCGAACGCAGGGCTTCTTCTCCCACATTCGGGATATCGCGTGTGATTTCTTCCGGTCCCAATTTTGTGTCCCGCGCCATAACCTCGAATTCTTCGATGTGGATGGAGGTGAACACGTCTTCCGAAACAATGCGTTCTGAGATCAGGATTGAATCTTCGAAGTTATAGCCATTCCATGGCATAAACGCCACAAGCACGTTACGCCCAAGCGCCAGCTCGCCTAAATCGGTGGACGGGCCATCTGCAATAATATCGCTGGCTTTCACCACATCGCCCACATTCACCAGGGGGCGCTGATTGATACAGGTGTTTTGGTTAGAGCGCTGGAACTTCACCAGATTATAAATATCTACCCCTGGCGTGCCATCGGCAAGCTGTTCATCCACACGAATAACGACACGGGTAGCGTCCACCTGATCCACCACGCCACCGCGGCGAGCCACCGTGGTAACGCCGGAGTCCTTCGCCACAATGCTCTCCATGCCTGTGCCCACCAGCGGCGCTTCAGCACGCAATAGGGGCACAGCCTGGCGTTGCATGTTCGATCCCATGAGGGCGCGGTTAGCGTCGTCGTTTTCCAAAAACGGAATCAACGCCGCCGCAACGGAAACCAACTGCTTCGGCGCGACGTCAATATAATCGATTTCATTAGGGTTGATCATCATGAATTCCCCGCCTTTACGGCAGGAAACCAGATCATCGGTAAATTTGCCTTTCTCATCCAGGGCTGAATTTGCCTGAGCAATGGCATATTTGCCCTCTTCAATCGCGGAGAGGTACACCACCTCATCGGTCACGCGATTATTTACCACCTTGCGATAGGGACTTTCGATAAAGCCATGCTTATTGATGCGCGCATAAGTCGCCATGGAATTGATCAGTCCGATATTCGGCCCTTCGGGAGTTTCAATCGGGCAAATGCGGCCATAATGGGTTGGATGCACGTCGCGCACCTCAAACCCTGCACGCTCGCGGGTAAGGCCTCCGGGCCCAAGGGCGCTTAAACGGCGTTTATGCGTAATCTCAGAAAGAGGATTCGTCTGATCCATAAACTGCGAAAGCTGGGAAGAGCCGAAGAATTCACGGATAGCCGCGGCGACAGGTTTAGCATTAATCAGGTCATGCGGCATAATGGTGTCAATATCCACCGATCCCATACGCTCAATAATAGAGCGCTCCATGCGCAAGAGGCCCACGCGGAACTGATTTTCCATCAGCTCGCCCACGGAACGGACACGGCGGTTGCCAAGATGGTCGATATCGTCAATCTCGCCAATGCCGTCTTTAAGCTGCACCAAGGTTTTAACGATATTGATGATATCTTCTTTGGTGAGCGTGCCTACATCTTCCGGAACGTTAAGGTTCAGACGGGCGTTCATTTTTACACGCCCAACCGCGGAAAGATCGTAGCGCTCCGTATCGAAAAACAGGCTTTGGAATAACGCTTCCGCCGCTTCCGCCGTGGTTGGCTCGCCGGGACGCATAACGCGGTAAATATCGATCAGCGCCTCTTCGGGACTCTGATTTTTATCGGCAAGCAACGTATTGCGGATATAGGCGCCCACGTTGATATGGTCGATATCAAGCACGGGGATTTCCTTAAAGCCCATGCCTTCGAGCATTTCCACCGTGGCGGCTTTCATTTCTTCACCCGCTTCCACGTAAATCTCGCCGGTATCACTGTTTACCACATCCTGGGAGATATATTTTCCAACCAGATGCTCTTGCGGAGTGATAAATTCTTTCAATCCCTCTTCCGCGAGTCTCTTGGCCTGACGCGGGGTAATTTTAGCACCCGCTTCCGCAAGCACCTTGCCGCTTTTAGCATCAATCAAATCATACGCCAGCTTCACGCCCCGGAAGGATTCGGGATTATATTTGGTAGACCAGCCGGTCTTCTGCTTTTTATAGATAATGCTATTATAGAAGGTTGCAAAAATCTCTTCGGTATCCATGCCAAGGGCACGTAGCACCGTGGTGGCGGGCACTTTACGGCGGCGGTCGATGCGCGCATGCACAATATCCTTCGCGTCGAATTCAAAATCCAGCCAGGAGCCGCGGTAAGGGATTACGCGCGCGGAGAAAAGAAATTTTCCGGACGAATGGCTTTTCCCCTGGTCATGATCAAAAAACACGCCGGGTGAGCGGTGCATCTGCGAAACAATCACGCGCTCGGTGCCGTTGATGATGAAGGTTCCGTTTTCCGTCATGAGCGGGATGTCGCCCATGTAAACATCTTGCTCTTTGATGTCTTTAATTTCGCGCACGCCGGTATCTTCGTCGATGATCCATACAATCAGGCGCAACGTTACACGCAATGGAGCAGCGAAGTTGATCCCCCTGGAGCGGCATTCTTCGACATCATATTTCGGCGTATCGAGGTGATATTTAACAAATTCAATGGTGGCAGTATCGGCAAAATCTTTAATGGGGAATACGGACTTAAATACTCCCTGCAACCCCGTGCCAGTGCGCTCCATCGGCTCATCGTGGATTTGCAGGAACTGATCGTAGGAATTTTTTTGCACCTCAATAAGGTTCGGCATAGAGGTGATAGACTCAATACGTCCAAAACTTTTGCGGATGCGCTTGCGTGAAGTAAAAGTCAGGTTCGATTTTGCTGCTGCTTGTGCCATGAGGTAACCTTGGTTACGGGGATCAGCATTTAGCATTCAGCGTTCAGGTAAGTATGAGCTTTTTCCTGAATGCCGAATGCCGAATGCCGAATCCTAAAATTAAAACACGAAAACCGGAGCGCCGCCAAAAGGCAGCGCCCCGGTCATTGTAGACATCGCTTACTTAACTTCAACAGTTGCACCAGCTTCCGTTAAAGCCTTTTTCGCTTTCTCAGCGTCATCTTTATTTACACCTTCTTTCACTGGTTTTGGCGCAGCCTCCACCAGATCTTTCGCTTCTTTCAAGCCCAGACCGGTGAGTTCACGCACCACTTTGATCACGCCGATTTTTTTATCGGCAGGAGCGGCGGTAAGAATAACGTTAAATTCGGTTTTTTCTTCCGCAGGAGCAGCGGCAGCAGCACCGCCGCCAGCGGCCGCCACGGCCACGGGCGCAGCAGCGGAAACGCCCCATTTTTCTTCCAGCATTTTGGAAAGATCCGCCGCTTCCATCACGGAAAGTGCGGATAAATCATCAACGATTTTAGCAAGATTAGCAGCCATTGTTAGTACCCCTTAGTTAAAATAAAATTCTGTTGTTTCATCTACCACCTTCCACGCTCCGCATCCAGAGCAGCAAGGTGACCCGTAATTTTCTGGCTTCCTTCCAGCACACCCCTGGCTATCTCCAACAACAGTTCTGGATTTTCCCCCACCGCTGGAGACCCCCTATTTGGAGCGCTCTTTATTTCAAACGTATAATTCACGTCGCCTTCTTCTACTTCTCTATCTACAATCTTTATCTCTTTGTAAGGGCTAG
>CAZRJZ010000117.1:1406-5438 GCA_964600465.1 uncultured Rickettsiales bacterium | reverse complement strand
CGGAATATGGGATTATTTGCCCATCGGTGCCGTTTCGACCATCCGCGAAGCGCGCGTGTTCGATGGAGATTCCCCTCACTACATGCGGCTTTCCTCTTCTCAAATGGATCAGTTGGCGTTTATCGTGTCCAACCATCGTATTCGCGCAGCGGCTTATGCAGCGGTGAAGGGCGATGCGAATATCAAGCTTCTGGATGAAGCCTGTCCGGAGCAGATGGAACTAACGGATGATGCCGCCATGCTGCATCTGTCAGACGGGAGCAAGATTACCGCCAGGCTGGCCGTAGCGGCAGATAGCCGTTTTTCTGAAACGCGCCGCAAAGTGGGCATATCCGCTTCGATGCATGATTTCGGCAAAAGCATGGTCGTGTGCCAAATGGAGCACGATGCCCCGCATGAGGGTATCGCTCACGAATGCTTCCACCATGGGCATACGCTAGCCGTCCTTCCGTTAAACGGCAATCGCTCCTCCGTAATCATCACGCTGACTCCTGCCGAAGCGGGAAAAATGATGACGACACCTCCAATCGAGTTAAACGCCTGGGTGGGAGAGCAGTTCCGGCATCGTTTGGGGAATATGCGCCTCAATAGCGAGCGCTTTGCGTATCCGCTGGTGGGGGTGTATGCGGATCGTTTTGTCGCACGGCGCTTCGCCTTAGTAGGCGATGCAGCGGTAGGAATGCACCCCGTAACCGCGCATGGCTTCAATTTCGGCCTAAGGAGCGCTCATGTGCTGTCCGAGTCCATCCGCTCCGCCCTGAAACTGAATGGCGACATTGCTTCGTCAAACGTGCTTGCGCGCTACGAACGGGAGCATAAGCGCGCCACCAGGCCGCTCTATCTGGCCACCGGCGGCATTGTGAGCCTTTACACCAACGATAGCGCGCCTGCTAAAATAGCACGAAAAATACTCCTGCGGACTGCAGACCATATGCTGCCCATAAAATCAGCGCTAATGGCAAAGCTTACGGAAAAAGAAACCATGCGGCGAGGCGTGAACATTCCTTCTCCGCTCGCCGTTGCGCAACGTCTGCTTAAGGCTGGAGCGTAGCGACGTACCAGTCATTTCCACGCAGGTAATAGACACGGCGATCATGAATGCGGAACGCGCCCTCCGTCCAGAATTCAATGCAATCCGGAACAAGGCGGAAGCCTCTCCAGTGCGGTGGCCGTTCGACGTTACCGGTCACCCATTTAGCGGCGTATTGCGCGATCCGTTTCATCAGCACGCTACGATCTTTCATCGGCTCGGACTGCTGCGACGCCCAGGCTCCAATACGCGACGGCAACGGGCGACTGTTAAAATAAGCGTCGGCCTCTTCATCGCTCACATGGCAAACTTGCCCCTCAATCCGCACCTGCCTGCCTGTTTCCTCCCAGTAGAAACACATTGCCGCTTGAGGATTGGCTTCCATTTCCCGTCCTTTCCGGCTGAAGCCGTTTGTGTAAATTACGAATCCCCGCTCGTCGAACGCTTTGAGCAGCACCATGCGGCAGGAAGGCGCGCCACAGCGCGTCGCAGTGGCCAGACAGAGCGCTGAAGGATCCTTAACGCCACCTTGTTGCGCGGCGGAATACCACTGCGCAAAGACCTCCCATGGTTTTTCTTCCGCCAGATCTTCCGGCGGAGGCTCGGTCGGCAGTCGCGCCGTGCAGCAGAATCTCATAGCGATCTCCTAGGCCACCTTTGAATACCGGCCGGCGGCATCGCCGCGGTAGCGATCAAATGCCGAAGCCGCAACACGCGCCGCCATTCGGTACGGAGTCGTAAGTGTAATACGGCCGCCACGAATGCTTAGAATACCGCTCTTTTCCAAATCCAGAAGCTCCTGCACAGAGTCATCGAAATAATGATCGGGAAGCCCATATTGCTCTACCACTTCGGCCAGATCCACCGACATAAAACACATCAGCGCATCGATAATGCGCTTGCGCGCCATATCATCTCCACCATGGCTCCAACCACGGATCGTGGGCAAAAAACCCGCGCTCACCTTGCTCGAATAGTCCGGCGTACTCGCACTATTTTGAACGTATCCTTCCGGAAACTGACTGATAGCCGAGCTGCCAAATCCAATCAACACATCCGTAGAATCGACCACATACCCTTGAAAGTTTCGCCTTAGGCTGCCATCTCTCATGGCAATCGCCATGGGGTCGTCCGGCTTAGCGAAGTGATCCATCCCCACGGCAACGTAGCCATTCGCCTCCAGCATTTGCGATGCGTCAATAAAAAGCCGCAATTTATCAGAAAGAGAGGGAAGCCATGACTCGTCAATGAGCCGCTGATGCTTTTTCAATTGCGGCATGTGTGCGTAGGAAAAAAGCGAGATGCGCGCAGGGTCAAGCGTGAGCGCCTTTTCCAATGTCTGCCGGAAACGATCCGGCGTCTGGTGCGGCAGACCATAAACAAGATCGCAGTTGATCTTATTAATGCCGGCATCGCGCAACTGCTGCGTAACTGCGCTTACCATGGCGTATGGCTGGATACGATTGATGGCTTGCTGCACTTCGGCATTAAAATCCTGAATGCCTATGCTCGCCCGATTGCAGCCGATCCTAGCGTAAGCTTCAATTTTTTCTGCCGTTGTGGTGCGCGGATCAAGCTCGATGGCCAGCTCCCCGGGCAACGTAAACTCAAAAACAGACGCCAATGCGTAGAGGATAGAAAGCCAATCGTTCGGCTCCAGCAGACCGGGCGACCCACCGCCAAAATGGAGATTGACGAGCCTTCCTTTCCCACCCGCGGCCCTGCCGATCAATTCAATCTCCCGAAGCAGCGTACGGACATATTTTGCAATCGGTTCGTAACGCCTGGTCATTTTGGTGTGGCAGCCGCAAAACCAGCATAATTCCCTACAAAAAGGAATATGGACATAGACAGAAACCGTAGAATCGCTGCCGATATTTTTCAGCCATTCCGCATGCGCTTTAGCATTCGTCTGCGCAGAAAAGTGATGCGCAGACGGATAGCTTGTGTAGCGCGGTGCCTCCAGCCCTAACAATACGGCCATATTCTCTGCGGCCACAACTTTGTCACTTGACACGGATCAACCTCTCTTTTCCCGGATGCCAAGATTAGACCCCAGAAGAAAATTCGAGGGGTTGATCCAGATCAATCTCGGATTTACCGGTTCCGTGTGATGTTCCAGCTAGTTTAATTACGTCTGGGATTGAGTTATGGCCGACCTAAAAAACGTTTCAAAATTTGATCAGGCAGTGGCGCTATCAAGCACCACCATCGCCTTTACCGTATGCTTCGCGGTATGGACAATCTTCGCTATTATCGGCGTGCAGATTAAACAGGATTTGGGGCTTAGCGAAACCCAGTTCAGCTTGCTGATCGGCACCCCGATTCTAACCGGCTCAATCATCCGCCTGACTCTTGGCATATGGGCGGATCAGTACGGCGGCAGGCCGATTCTGCTGATGGTGATGATCTCCTCGGCCATCAGCACCTGGCTGCTCACCTACGCCGATACCTACAACATGTTGCTTATCACCGCCCTGGGCGTAGGTATTTCCGGAGGCAGTTTCGTAGTAGGCATTTCCTACCTCTCCAAATGGTACAGCAAAGAGCGTCAGGGCACTGCGCTTGGCATTTACGGCATGGGCAATATTGGGGCAGCGGTCACCAAGTTCATCGCTCCTTTTGTGATGGTGGCCTATGGCTGGCATACGGTAGCGCAGGTCTGGGCCGTGGCGCTGTTTATCACTGCCGTCGTCTATTACGTTATTACGAAAGACGAGCCTGAGCTGGTAGAGCGCCGCAAAGCAGGCGCGGCTAAAAAAACCACGAAAATGGCGCTGGAGCCACTGAAGAGATTGCAGGTTTGGCGCTTCTCTATGTATTACTTCTTCGTGTTCGGAGGTTTTGTGGCGCTCGCTTTGTGGTTGCCGCGTTATTACGTGGGCGCTTACGGCATGGATATTAAGCACGCGGGAATGCTGGCGGCGGCCTTTTCCGTCGCAGGGTCGGCCTTCCGCGCCATTGGCGGCTGGCTGTCCGATACCTACGGCGCCCGCAAGGTA
>CAZRJZ010000117.1:0-1396 GCA_964600465.1 uncultured Rickettsiales bacterium | reverse complement strand
CGCGCGGCGCGTCATGTACTGGACGTTTATCGTTTGCGTGATCTGCTGCTTTATTCTGAGCTACCCTTCCACCGAGTATATCATTCATGGCATCAAGGGCGATATCGCTTTCAGCACGGGACTTGGTTTCATTCCATTCACCGTTATCGTGTTTGTATTGGGATTGTTCATGTCGTTTGGCAAAGCCGCGGTTTATAAACATATTCCCGTTTATTATCCTGATAATGTCGGTTCTGTCGCAGGTATCGTGGGACTGATTGGCGGCCTCGGCGGCTTCTTCCTACCGCTTGGCTTTGGTATCTTGAATGACTTTACGAACATTTGGACAAGCTGCTTCATGCTGCTTTTCGCGCTCGTTTCTATCGCGCTGGTATGGATGCATGTCTCGATTGTGATGATGGAAAAACAGAAACACCCCGAACTGCGCGGACCGAAATTCTTCCCCGAACTCGACACCGCACCCGTAAAACGCTAGAAAGGATATTTTATGGCTAAGAATTTACACCAATGGGATCCCGAGAACGAATCATTCTGGCAATCCCAAGGCAAGGCCGTCGCCAGCCGCAATTTATGGATCTCCATCCCAAGCCTGCTGTGCGGATTTGCCGTGTGGATGTATTGGAGCATCGTCACCGTGCAGATGTTGAACCTGGGCTTTCCCTTCACTCAGCCGCAGTTATTTACGCTGGCAGGCATCGGTGGGCTGGCGGGTGCCACGTTGCGCATTCCGGCCTCGTTCCTGATTCGCATTGCGGGTGGGCGTAATACTATATTCCTCACCACCTCGCTCCTGATGATCCCGGCTATCGGCACGGGCATAGCGCTGCAAAATGTGGGCACGCCTTTGTGGGTCTATCAATTGCTGGCGCTACTGTCCGGCATTGGCGGCGGGAACTTCGCCTGTTCGATGTCAAACATCAGCTTCTTCTTTCCCAAAAAACAGCAAGGTCTGGCGCTGGGTCTCAATGCCGGGCTTGGCAATTTCGGCGTAACCACGATGCAGATTTTAATTCCGCTGGTGATGACCATGGCCATCTTTGGCGGTGACCCTATGGTATTAAAATCCGCCAGTGGCTGGTTGTTCGGTAAAATTCCCGCCGGTGCAGAAACCTACATTCATAACGCAGGGTATGTATGGTTAGTGCTACTGGTGCCACTGGCATTTGCGACATGGTTTGGCATGAACAACATCACCGCGCCGCACGTGACGCCTGATCTTGGCTCCACCGTTGGGGCATTCACAAAAATTCTGGTAATGCTATCGATTGGTCTTGTCACGGCTGGAGGTGGCTTCTGGGCCATGCAGCCTGCAGCGGCAGGAGGGCTTGGAATCAGCAAGTGGTTGGTAATTCCTGTGGTCATCGTTGCCACGATCTTCTTGCTGAAACTGGTTCCT
>CAZRJZ010000116.1:3479-5452 GCA_964600465.1 uncultured Rickettsiales bacterium | reverse complement strand
GGACCAGCCCCAGTTTACTGTCTATGATACGTCCGGGGCCTATACGGATGCGAATGTAAAAATTGATATTGAGCGGGGTTTGCCGCCTTTACGCGCCGGATGGATTGCAGGTCGTGGAGATACCGAGCCGGCGCCTGCCAGGGCGGTGAAGCCGGAAGATAATGGCCTGAAGCCGGGTCAGGCTAAAGACGCGGTGCGCGTATTCCCGCAAACCAATGCCACGCCGTTGCGTGCGAAAGCGGGGAAGTCAGTTACACAACTAACTTATGCCAGGGCGGGGATTATCACTCCGGAGATGGAATATATTGCCATTCGCGAGAATGAGGGAAGGGAATATGCAGCATCTGGCATGCAGCATTCAGGAGAAAAAGAAAACTTGTCCTCCAATGCTGAATCCCGGATGCCGGCGCCTTACCGTCGTGGCAACCCGATGGGGGCGAATATTCCTGCGTTTATTACGCCAGAATTTGTGCGCGCGGAAGTGGCCGCGGGCCGTGCGATTATTCCTAATAACATCAATCACCCTGAATCTGAGCCGATGATTATTGGGCGGAATTTTAAGGTGAAAATCAACGCTAACATCGGCAACTCCGCTATCAGCAGTTCTGTTGCTGAGGAGGTGGAGAAAATGGTGTGGGCGATCCGTTGGGGAGCGGATACGGTAATGGATCTCTCCACGGGCAAGAATATTCATAATATCCGTGAGTGGATTATTCGGAATTCGCCGGTGCCTATCGGCACGGTGCCGATCTACCAGGCCCTGGAAAAGGTAGGGGGCGTGGCGGAGGAATTAACTTATGAGATTTTCCGCGATACGTTAATTGAGCAATGTGAGCAGGGCGTGGATTATTTCACCATTCATGCCGGTGTGCGTTTGCCGTTTATCCCCATGACGCAAAACCGCATGACCGGAATTGTCTCGCGTGGCGGAAGCATCCTGGCGAAATGGTGCATGAGCCATCACAAGGAAAATTTCCTTTATACTAACTTTGAAGATATCTGCGAATTGCTCCGGCAATACGATGTGAGCTTTTCCCTTGGCGACGGCTTGCGTCCCGGCAGTCAGCACGATGCAAACGACGAAGCCCAGTTTGCGGAGCTAAAAACGCTTGGCGAGCTTACCAAAATTGCCTGGAAGCACGATGTGCAGGTCATGATTGAAGGTCCTGGCCATGTGCCGATGCATCTTATCAAAGAAAACATGGATAAGCAGCTGGAGCTGTGCCATGAAGCGCCTTTTTATACGCTGGGGCCGCTTACCACCGATATTGCGCCGGGCTATGACCATATTACATCCGCTATTGGCGCTGCGATGATTGGCTGGTTCGGCACCGCTATGCTGTGTTATGTGACGCCAAAAGAGCATTTGGGACTGCCAGACCGCGATGACGTTAAAACAGGTGTCATCTCTTACCGCGTTGCTGCCCACGCGGCGGATCTGGCCAAGGGGCATCCGTCCGCTTATCGGCGGGACGATGCACTTTCCAAAGCACGGTTTGAGTTCCGTTGGCAGGATCAGTTCAATCTCTCGCTGGATGCGGAAACGGCGCTTAAATTTCATGATGAAACGTTGCCTGCCGAAGGCGCCAAACACGCGCATTTTTGCTCCATGTGCGGCCCTAAGTTTTGCAGCATGAAAATTTCTCAGGAGGTGCGTGAATATGCGGCGGAGCAGGGTTCAGGGAAAACTGTGGTTTCTGAAACCCAAAACCTCAAACCCGAAACCTCTGAAATAGAAAAAGGCCTTGCAGACATGGCGGAAAAATTCCGCGAAAGCGGCGGTGAAATTTATAAGAGGGTAGTGGCATGACAAAGATAGATGATAGTGACAATATTATTTCGATTGGCCCAAGGGCGCCTGGAGCTAGAACGAGTCCATTGAGTTTTGAACCTGGAACCCGTTCGCCCAGGAGGCCGGTAGTTGGCCATACCGCGCATGAGTTTATTGAGCTTTTAAAAAGTGAGGAAGTGCG
>CAZRJZ010000116.1:0-3469 GCA_964600465.1 uncultured Rickettsiales bacterium | reverse complement strand
AAATAAAGGGGAGAAAAGCTTTTTCAAGAGAGGGACCGGGTTCGGAGGTGAAATCCCATGAGTTTCAGCATATTGTAGAGGGGCGTGTTGTGCCTGATGAAGAAACGCTTAAGGCGCTCGCTCGGGATATGCCGGATTTTGCAGATAGAATACTTGGACTTGGCGCTGCCTATATGGCGCACTGTGAACAGCTGCCTGGTAAGGAAGAAGGTAGGACGAGCAAGCGACCTGCCGGGCGAGGATCGGGTGATGGCGGGAGAGCGCGCTGAATTGCGGACGCTTGCGTTATCTGGTAGCCATTTAAGCGCGGGGATGCTAAAAAGCGCGAAACAACGATTGCTTTAAAAAAAACCATGATCCACGCTCCTGAAGTGATCCCCGTTTCCATTGAATCGGAGATGAAGAAATCCTACCTCGATTACGCCATGAGCGTGATCGTTTCCCGTGCCCTCCCCGATGTGCGCGACGGCCTGAAGCCGGTGCACCGGCGTATTTTATACGCCATGCATGAGTCCGGCTGCGATTATAATAAGCCGTACCGCAAATCTGCCCGTATTGTCGGGGAAGTCATGGGTAAATACCATCCGCATGGCGACTCGGCTATTTATGATGCCTTGGTGCGCATGGCGCAGCCGTTTTCCATGAGCCTGATGCTGATTGATGGCCAGGGAAATTTTGGCTCCATGGATGGCGACGCTCCGGCGGCGCCATGCGTTACACCGAGTCCCGCCTCGCCAGATCCGCGCACGCCCTTCTTTCGGACATTGATAAAGAAACCGTGGATTTTCAGGACAACTACGATGGTTCGGAAAAAGAACCGCTGGTGCTACCGGCGCAATATCCGAATATTCTTGTCAACGGCGCGAGTGGCATTGCCGTCGGCATGGCCACCAATATTCCGCCGCATAACATTGGCGAGGTGATCGACGCCACGCTCGCTTACGTGGATAATCATGAAATCAGTATCGAAGAACTCATGGAAATCTGCCAAGGCCCGGACTTCCCTACAGGGGGCGTTATTTTAGGAAGATCCGGCATTCGCTCTGCCATGTCCACGGGCCGTGGTTCGGTGGTGATCCGCGCTAAATCGGAAATTGAGGAAATAAAAGCCGGGCGTTACGCGATCATCTTCACGGAGATGCCCTACCAGGTGAATAAAGCGCGCTGTATTGAGCGTATTGCCGAGTTGGTGCGGGAAAAGCGCATTGAGGGTATTTCAGACTTGCGCGATGAATCCGACAAAACCGGCGTGCGCGTGGTCGTGGAAATCAAGAAAGACGCAGTGCCGGAGGTGGTGCTCAATCAGCTCTATTCCTTCACGCCGCTGCAAACGTCTTTTGGCGTGAATATGCTGGCGCTGGACCGTGGCCGTCCGGAGCTGATGAATTTCAAGCATGTGCTGACATCTTTTGTGGCCTTCCGCGAGGAGGTGATTACCAAGCGCACTAATTTCCTGCTTGGGAAAGTGCGCGATCGTGCGCATGTATTGATTGGCCTGGCCATTGCGGTTGCGAATATTGATGAAGTGATCAAAGTGATCCGTGCTGCTCCAGACCCTGCCACGGCGCGTGAAGAGCTCATGCGGCGCGACTGGAATGCCTCAGATGTGATTTCCCTGCTGCAACTGGTGGATGATCCTAACAATAAAGTCACTAATGGCCGCATTAAATTTACAGAAGCTCAGGCGCGCGCGATTCTGGATTTACGCCTGCATCGCTTAACCGGTCTGGAGCGCGAGAAAATTGACCAGGAAATGGCGGAGCTGGCCGGTGAGATTTCAGAATACCTCTCCATTCTTGGAACCCGTGAGAAGCTGATTGGGATTTTAAAGGCTGAGTTGTTGGCAGCGCGTGAACAGTTTGCCGTACCAAGGCGAACCCAGATCGAAATGTCTGAGTTCGAAGCGGATATGGAAGACCTGATCCAAAAAGAAGATATGGTGGTTACCGTTACCGTAAATGGTTATATCAAGCGTACGCCGCTTTCGGCGTACCGGGCGCAGCGTCGTGGCGGTAAGGGAAAAAGCGCCATGAGCATTCGTGATGAGGATGTAACGGCGGAATTATTGGTGGTGAATACCCATACGCCAGTGTTGTTTTTCTCTAATCTTGGCAAAGTATATAAGCTGAAAGTGTATAAGTTGCCATTGGGTGCCGCCAATACGCGTGGAAAGGCGCTGGTGAATATTTTCCCGTTGGCGGAAAATGAAACCATCACCACGTTTATGCCTATGCCCGATGACGAGGAAAAGTGGGAGGAGATGAATATCTTCTTCGCCACCGCCAGGGGGAATGTGCGCCGCAATGATTTATCGGATTTCCATGATATTCGCTCCAACGGCAAGATCGCTATTCGCCTGGACGCGGATGATAAGCTGGTGTCCGTGCAGGCCTGCAACGAGAATAATCATGTGCTGCTGGCTTCTCGGTTAGGAAAATGCATCCGGTTCCCTGTGTCTGAGGTACGCGTGTTCCGCAGTCGCACCTCTGATGGCGTGCGCGGCATGCGTCTGCTGGGAAGCGATGAAGTCGTGTCCATGACCATTTTGCATGGTATTGCTTCTTCTGCGGAAGAGCGGCAGGCGTATTTGAAAAATGCCCGTGCTCGTAATGCCGTTGAGCAGAGCGCCGATGTGGTCGCTGCGCCGGATGAGGAAGAAACCTCTGGTTCCGTGCAGCTTTCTGCAGAGCGCCTGGCCGAAATGGAAGCGGCGGAAGAATTTATTCTTACCGTTACGGAAAACGGTTTTGGCAAGCGCAGCTCGGCTTACGAATACCGCGTTACAGGCCGCGGCGGTTCCGGTATTACGAATATCATTACCTCGGCGCGTAACGGTAAAGTGGTTTCAAGCGGACCGGTAGCGCAGGGCGATGAGGCGATGCTGCTTACCGACAAAGCCACCATCATTCGCACTCCGGTATCGCAAATCCGCATTGCCGGACGCAATACGCAAGGGGTGACGATCTTAAAAACCGCTGAAGGCGAGAAGGTTGTAAGCGTGGTAAAAGTGGGTGCTGATATGGCGGGTGAAGAGGCAGGTGATGATGCACCTCTGGAATGCTAAAAAACTGGCAGAGCGTTTGAATAAAGGAGAAGTAGGCCAGAAAGAGCAGATGTATTATTTGCTGGCCAATACCCTTTTTGTTACGTTGTTTATGACTGCTCATTTCATTCAAATGCTTCAGAGTGAAGTGGCCTTAAATATCTATGACACATTAGCTGATATTGGTACGTTACTGTTTACGGCGCTTACTATAGTGAGCTGCTACCGGATTAATCAGGCCGGTGACGGAAAAGATTTCGTGGCGCGTTACGTGAGTTTGAGCTGGCCAGTATTAATGCGTGCAATGGTGTTGTCTGTGCTTGTTGCTGTTGTGATGGTCGGTGTAGAAGAATTCTTCTTTGGAGAGCCGGCCGAGTTAGAGCAAACGGATCTGATTGATATGCTCTATCCGATGTTGATATTGTA
>CAZRJZ010000115.1:3447-5521 GCA_964600465.1 uncultured Rickettsiales bacterium | reverse complement strand
TGAGCAACCTTTGCTGGTCGTCATCTCCAAGGATGGTGAAACTGGAGGTGAGCCCCACCAGCTCCGCATGACGGCGGAGCATTTTAGAAGCAACCGAATGAAATGTGCCCATCCAGTTCAAAACGCCCACATTGCGCGGAGGCGGACTTTGCACCTCATAATTAGAACTTTTTAGCGGATCTCCCAGCAGATGCGTCACGCGCTCACTCATTTCACGCGCCGCTTTATTGGTAAAGGTCACGGCTAGAATCTCGCCTGGAAATGCCAGTTTTTGTAGCAAAATATGCGCAATACGCGTGGTAAGCACGCGTGTTTTTCCCGTGCCGGCGCCTGCAAGCACCAGCACCGGCCCTTGCGTTGTTTCCACCGCACGCCTCTGCTCCGGATTAAGGGAGGTAAACAGGGGATTTTCAGACGTAGAGATAAATTCTGCCAGCGTGGTGTTCATGAGCCCATTATGCAAGCGCGCCTGCCCGATAGCAAGGCTTTACGACAGTAAATTTCAGCCATACCGCCCGGTAATATAGTCCTGCGTTTGTTGCAGTTTAGGAGCCGTGAAAATCTGCCCCGTTTCGCCGTACTCCACCACCCGGCCCAGATGAAAAAATCCCGTGAACCTTGATACACGCGCCGCCTGCTGCATAGAATGCGTTACAATAACAATAGTGAAATTTTCTTTCAGCTCTTGTATCAATTCCTCAATACGCGCCGTGGCGATAGGGTCAAGCGCCGAGCACGGCTCATCCATTAAAATAATCTCCGGATTCACCGCAATCGCCCGCGCAATGCATAAGCGCTGCTGCTGTCCGCCAGAAAGGCCGGTTGCAGAGTCGCGTAAGCGGTCTTTTACCTCTTCCCATAACCCGGCGCGTCGTAAACTGCGCTCTACGGCGGCGGAAAGGGCCGTTTTATCCTCATAAATGCCATGCAAACGCGGCCCGTACGCCACGTTATCGAATATGGATTTTGGAAAAGGATTAGGCTTTTGGAAAACCATTCCTACCTTGGCGCGCAAATGCACCACGTCTTGCGCGGGTGCATTGACGTCCACGCCGTCAATAAATATCCCCCCCTCCACGCGGCACCCGAGAATGGTGTCATTCATGCGGTTAATGCAGCGAAGAAACGTAGATTTTCCGCAGCCGGAAGGCCCGATCAGCGCGGTGACCGTTTTAGGTGGCACGTTTAAATTTACATCAAATAGCGCCTGTTTTTCGCCGTAAAAAACATTCACGCCGGAGGTGGAAATTTTGGGGGTTTCCGACACGCTCATTCTACCACCTTATTTCGAATTTTTTACGTATATAAATAGCCGCCGCATTCATAACAAGCAGTATGGTTAAAAGCACCATAATCGCAGCGGCGGTTTTTTCAATATATCCCGCCTCCGCGCTACCCGCCCAGAGGTATATTTGCACCGGCATGGCTGTGGCAGGAGCAGTAAAGCCACCTGGCTTATCCGCAATAAACGCCACCATACCGATCATAAGCAGAGGCGCGGTTTCCCCAATAGCGCGAGCAAGACCTAAAATCGTTCCGGTCATAATTCCGGGAATGGAAAGCGGGAGGCTATGGTGCAAAACAACCTGCAACGGCGTGGCTCCTAAGGCGCGCGCAGCGTCGCGGATAGAATCAGGGATGGAACGCAAAGCGGCGCGGGTGGCGATAATAATCACCGGCAAAATCATCAACGCCAGCGTCAAGCCGCCGGCCAATGCGGAAGACCGCGGCAGATGCATGAAATTCAGATAAAACGCCAGTCCGAGCAAGCCAAACACAATCGAAGGCACAGCGGCAAGATTATTGATATTGACCTCGATAATATCCACCAGTTTACCCGGCCTTGCGAATTCTTCCAAATAAAGCGCTGTCATTACCCCTAACGGAAATGCTACCGCCAGGCATACGAGCATTAACAATATTGAGCCGATCGCCGCTCCAGCAAAACCTGCCTGCTCGGGCTGCCGGGAATCCGCTTCCGTGAAAAAAGTTCGGTTTACCACGTAATCGATTTCCCCCGACTGCTGAAGCGCGCTCAGCCAACCTATTTGCTTCGCGGTTAACGCCTCTTTGC
>CAZRJZ010000115.1:0-3437 GCA_964600465.1 uncultured Rickettsiales bacterium | reverse complement strand
TATCCGTGTCTTTTAAATAAAGATCAGCTTCACTGGAGAGCGGCAAATATACCCTGATAGGGGTATCTCCAAGATCGTGGATCTTTATGGCTTGCGACTTTAAGGCGCGCCCGGAAGCGGAACTAAGCAGTTCAAATAACTCACGTTCATCGCCCTGCGCCTCCGGGAATCGGTTTTTTAATGCTGCCTGTAAAAGCTTAGTATACGCCCCCGACGAAGCCGTATCCAAAGCAGCGCCCGGCTCTAGCGCAAGGCTTTCGTGAGTTACTGAAATCTCAAGCTTTAAGCGGTGCGCAAAAAATCCTGAAAATCCCTCCGCCGCTATGTTTCCAAGCAGTATGCACAACATCATCCCCGAAAACACCAATGCGCTAAAACACATATAAGAAAAACGCTTCTCCGCCTTCAGGCGTTTTGCATGGCGCCGCTCCTGAGAGATCTTACGCATATTGCCTCCGGTATCTTTTTACCACCAGCAAGGCAAAAATATTAAGCCCGAGCGTAATGACAAATAACGCCAGCCCCAGCGCAAACGCGGCCAGCGTTTTGGCGCTATCAAACGCCTGATCTCCGGTAAGCAGGGTAACGATCTGCACCGTCACGGTAGTCACTGCTTGCAACGGATTGAAAGTAAGATTGGCCGCCAGCCCTGCCGCCATTACCACAATCATGGTTTCGCCGATCGCACGTGAAAGGGCGAGCATTATCGCGCCGGTGATTCCCGGAAGCGCGGCAGGCAGTACCACATGACGGATGGTTTCTGAATGCGTAGCCCCCATGCCGAGCGAAGCTTCCCGCAACGAACGCGGAACAGCGCTGATAATATCATCCGATAAAGAAGATACGAAGGGAACAATCATCACCCCCATGATGAGTCCGGCAGCCAGCGCACTTTCCGCCGCAACGGATATACCTAAATAGTCTCCCAGGCTACGCAAAAGCGGCGCCACGGCACGAATGGCAAAATAGCCATACACAACCGTTGGAATGCCTGCGAGGATCTCTAGCGTAGGCTTGGCAATCCCACGCAGGCGCGGCGTGGCGTATTCTGCCATATAGATCGCGCAACAGAGCCCAATAGGCACGGCAACCAGCATCGCAATCAACGTAATCAAGAGCGTACCGGTAAGTAGCGGAATAACGCCAAAACCGCCGGAATCACCGGACTGTCCAGTATCAGTAGCCGTCTGTGGACTCCAATGCAGCCCAAAAAGAAAGTCGCTCAGCGGCACTAATTGGAAAAAACGCACCGCCTCAAACAATACCGAAAGCACAATGGCAAGCGTTACCATCACCGAAGCGCATGCCGAAAGCGCCATCAGCCCAACCGCCATTTTCTCCATCCCTCTGGAGCGCTGTTTTACCCCACGTTCGATCATGCCATTACCGTTTCCTCATAAATAGGCAGGTAAGCAGTGAAGATACTGCCTACGCCCACGTCGCTCTCGATGGTTAGTAACCCATGATGCCGGTTCAGTACATGCTTAACAATGGCAAGTCCCAATCCCGTTCCGCCCACTTTACGCGTACGGGCCGAATCTACGCGGTAAAAACGCTCCGTCAAGCGAGGGATATGGTCCTTTGGTATACCCTCCCCCTTATCCTGCACGGAAAAGCAGATAGCCCGAGAAAGGCCGCGCAGCGCCGGATCTTTGGGAAGATCGGAGGTGGCGCGCAATGTAACGCTCACCTCCGTATCCGCGTATGCATATTTAACGGCGTTTCCAAGCAGGTTTCGCACCACTTGCGCCAGCTCGCCTTCATCGCCTTTTACCAGCGGCAAATGATCGTGAATCTGCATGCGGATCTGGATGCGCTTTTGCTGCGCCGGCCAGTCGAAATGTTGTTTTTCGCTTTTAAGGAGACGCGCCATATCCACTCTTCCCGTTGGAACATTATGCGCGTTCATTTCAATCTTAGACAGGGAGAGCAAGTCATTAACGAGCTTACTCATACGCTCGGCCTGCTCTGCCATTACTTTCAAGAAATCTTCCCGCGCATGCGCGTCGTCCTTGGCAGGGCCGCGCAAGGTTTCAATAAACCCGATGATACTGGCAAGCGGGGTGCGAATTTCATGGCTGGCGTTAGCCACAAAGTCAGCGCGCATACGTTGAATATGTTTTTGCTGGGTGATATCGTTAAGCGTGATAATAATAGAGACGCGACTGGCAGACGGAATGGGAAACCGCTCAACCGTGGCTTGGAAATCGCGCGCCACGCTTTCAAGATAAAATTCCACTTTCTGTCCGTGGTAATCCTCGATTACATCGTCAATGGCGTGCAATAATTTATCGCTTCCTACCACGTCATGAATGGCGCGCCCGGCAAGATTCTGGCCAAATACGTTACGCGCCGCACGATTCGTGCGCACAATAACTTTGTCATTATTGGTCATAATCAGAATATCCGGCAGGGTATCGACCAGAATTTCCCGTTCGGTGATCACCGTTTCCATTTCCTGTTTTTGGCGCTCCCACGAACGTTGCAGGCGTAATAACGCCCCCTGCAATGCCGCCAGATTCTTCAATGACTTAAGATTGGGCGCTTTAACGCGCTTATCTTGCGCCAGACCATTCACATACTCGGCCAGCGCCTGTAAACTGGCAAGCGGCTGCAATACCATGGGGATGTATAGCAATATCGCGATCAAATACCCGTAAACAAAATAGGTAAAATCCAGCTTTCCCACAATCACCAAAGACCCAAGCACCACCGCCGTGGGGAGCGAAATGGCGGCAACGGCCTTTAAAGCAGCGCCAAATGAAAAGCCAGTTTTAGAATGCATGCGCTATTTTTCTGTCAGTACACAGGACTTCTTTTTATACCAATCTGCCAGAAGATAAAGGCGATTATCCGTAAAAATTTGCTCTAAAGAGCTTATAAAAACCCTACCACCTCCATGACCTCCCGCATCACCGGCACGGCAATGGCGCGTGCGCGTTCGGCGCCCCGATCTAAAATATGGTCTAACTCCGCAGGATCCTTTAATAACTCCTCCATACGCAAAGAAATAGGCTTAAGATGCTCGATTGCCGCTTGCCCCAACTTCTGCTTAAAAACGGCAAAACTATCGTTTGCGCATTCAGCTTCCGCTTGCGCGCGCGTTATACCAGATAAAACCGCATACAAAACAAGTAGGTTAGAGGATTCGGGGCGGTTTTCAGGGTCGTAAGTTATCCCCTCCAGCATATCTGATTTACTTTTTCGGATTTTTTGTTCAATGATTTCCGGCGTATCGTTCAGATGAATGCGGGAGTAGTCTGAAGGGTCGGATTTACTCATTTTCTTAGTGCCATCCCGCAGGCTCATCACCCGCGTTGCCTCTCCTAAAATAAGCGGCTCCGGCAGCGGAAAAACATCCCGCCCATAATGCCGGTTGAAGGCCCCCGCAATGTCACGCGTCAGCTCAAGATGCTGTTTCTGGTCTTCGCCCACCG
>CAZRJZ010000114.1:0-5528 GCA_964600465.1 uncultured Rickettsiales bacterium | reverse complement strand
GGCTCGGGCATGGGCGGCGGCGTTGCCGGGATCATTTTTAAGGATTTGCTCGAGATAATGGATCGCGTTCGCCTGGTCACCGCGGGTGCGTGCGACGTAACTTGAGAGGAAACTACCGCTTGTATCGTCAGAAGCGCCTGCTGCGGATGCGGATTGAGCAGGAGAGACGCCATAAAAAATTGTTGTAACAATCAATAAAACAACAATATTTGATATTTTTCTTAGGGTAATACAAGCAGGAAAAGAGTGGTACGACACAGGGCCTCATCAGAGCAAAACACTTGCCAGCGCGCATTATATAACTAATATAGCCGACAATGATACTAAATTTGCAATCATGGAGATGGTTATGAGCAGTAAAAATAATCCGGAAAATCGTGGCAAGGTCACCGAGCTTCGCGTATGGAAAGGCAAGAAAGTTAAGCCTGTGCTTTTTATTAAGCGCGGTACGGGAAAATACATTGCCGCCATGTACGAAGACGGCAACTTAGTCATGAATAGCAATGGCCTGCCTTTGGCCTACAAAGATGCGGACGCGGCTTAAATTCAGCTCCGGCGTTGTCGTATAGCGCTGGTTCTTCAATTCCCGGGTAAAATGATCTTTCCGCCTGTCTGCCGTTTGCCTGTAGCCATGTTTAAATAATAAGGTCGAAGCATGGGGTTGTTTGTTTCACTTGAAGGAGGGGAGGGGAGTGGTAAAACTACCCAGCTCTCGCTCCTTGCGGATTTTCTGCGCGCTGAAGGCAACGAAGTGCTTACCACGCGTGAGCCGGGTGGCACGGATGGGGCTGAAAATATCCGCCGCTTAGTGGTGCAAGGGCACGTTGATCAGTGGGATAGCATCAGCGAAACATTGCTTTTTCTGGCCGCCAGGCGAGATCATTACAGGCGCGTTATCTTCCCTGCCATTAGCGAAAAAAAAATTGTGTTATGCGACCGCTTCATTGACTCCACGCTGGTTTATCAAGGAATCGCAAAAGGGCTTGGGGTGGAATACGTACGGCAGCTTCACCGATTAAGTTTGGGGCGCATTGAGCCGCATATCACCTTATTGTTTGATATATCGCCGGAACATGGACTTGCCAGGGCGAGGAACCGCGCCGGAACAGAAACACGATTCGAAGCGCTTGGCCTGGATTTCCATCAACGCATACGCCAAGGCTTTCTTTCGCTTGCAGCGGAAACGCCGGAGCGCATCCGCGTGATTGATGCCTCTGGCGGCGTAGAAGAGGTCGCAGCCCACACAAGAAAGGCGCTTTTAAGTGTATACTGCGCGCAATAATCCCAACGTTGTTGGCCATGCGGCGGCTAAAGAGGCTTTTTTACAGGCGCTGGTTTCAGAAAGGCTGGCTCATGCATGGATCCTGGCCGGCGAGCGCGGTATCGGAAAAGCCACGTTTGCTTATCATGCGGCACGTTGTTTGCTCAGTCATGGATCTAGTTTCAATGGGGCTGAGTCGCATCCGCTTTTAAAGCGCCTAGATTCAGGGTCGCACCCGGATTTTATGGCCATTGAGCCGTTAATGGATGAAAAAAAAGAAGAGCAAAAACGTGAAATATCCGTCGATCAGGTGCGCGGAGTAAAGGACTTTATCACCCATACCGCCGGGGAAAGCAGTTGGCGCGTGGTGATTATCGACAGTATTGATGAGCTAAACAACAATGCCGCCAATGCGCTGCTAAAAATGCTGGAGGAGCCTCCGCCGCGTGTAGTGCTGTTGCTCGTGTCTCATAATCCGGGAAAGCTTTTGCCCACCATCCGCTCGCGTTGCCGCCTATTGCCTTTTAGCCCCTTAAAGCAGGAAGAATACTTAGCGGTTATGCAAAGCATCATACCCGAACTCAACACAGAACAAGTATTGCAGCTTGGCGTCATGGGGACATTTTCCCCCGGCGTGGCGCTGGAGTTGTATGCGCTGGGAGCCGTTGAGCAGTATGCGGCAATCGTAAAACTCATGCAGCAGCTTCCCGCTTTGCCGGCTGCCTTCATCCAGCAAATGGCGGATCAGTTTGGCGCAAAACAGCCGCACACCAAATGGCGTGCGCAGGGGCGCATGCTATCGCTTTTTTTAGAACGCCTGGTGGCAACTGCAGCGGGACAAACGCAAAGGGAAGCGGTTGAAGGAGAGTTTTGCTGTCATGCGCATTTGTTGCGCTTGCGCAACGGCGCTTTCTGGGTGGAGTGGTGGGGTAGGGCGCAGGAAGAGTTTTTACTGGCGGAACGGCTGCATCTTGACTACAAAACCGTTACTATTGCTTTCTTCGAACGATTACGCAGTCAGGTCAGCCAGCATGCCTACGCCGCATAAACATTTCTACATCACCACCCCGATTTACTACGTCAATGATAAGCCTCATATTGGCCATGCCTACACCACCGTCGCATGCGATGTGCTGGCGCGCTGTAAACGCTTATGCGGCGCAGAGGTCAAAGTCCTTACCGGAACGGACGAGCATGGTCAGAAAGTTGAGAAATCCGCCGGCCAGGCCGGAATATCCCCGCAGGCATTCGCCGATAACATCTCGGAACATTTCAGCGGCCTTACGGAATTGATGCAGATCAGTAATGATGATTTTATTCGCACCACCCAGCCACGCCATATTAAATCCGCTCAAGCCTTATGGGCGCGCATGCAGGAGCGTGGGCATATCCGGCTGGGGGCTTATGCGGGATGGTACGCCGTGCGCGATGAGGCCTACTACCAGGAATCAGAACTCGTCAATGGAAAAGCGCCAACCGGCGCAGAGGTAGAATGGGTAGAGGAGCCAAGTTATTTTTTTAATCTCTCTGAATGGCAAGAAAAATTGCTCCGTTGGTATGAGGCGCACCCGGACGTTATCGCTCCTGTTTCCCGCCGCAATGAGGTCATCAGCTTTGTCAAAGGCGGATTAAAAGATTTATCCATTTCACGCACCACTTTTAGCTGGGGCATTCCGGTGCCCGGAGACAGCAGGCATATCATGTATGTATGGCTGGATGCGCTGGCGAATTACTTATCCGCGCTTGGCTTTCCGGATATGCAGGAAAATGGCGAGTTTGCGCATTTCTGGCCGGCGGATCTGCACATGGTTGGGAAAGATATTTTACGTTTCCATGCCGTCTATTGGCCGGCGTTTTTAATGGCGGCTGAGCTTCCTTTGCCAAAACGTATTTTCGCTCACGGCTGGTGGACGGTGGAGGGAGAAAAAATTTCCAAGTCCTTGGGCAATAGCATTACTGCTCAGGAATTGGTAGAGCAGTATGGGCTGGATCAGACACGGTGGTTTTTATTACGCGAGGTGCCGTTTGGTAACGATGGCAATTTTTCGCGCGAGGTCATGGTTAACCGTATTAACAGCGAACTTTCGAACAATATCGGCAACCTTGTGCAACGGACGTTGTCTATGGTGATCAAGCATTGCGATGGCAAAGTTCCGCCGTGTAACGAAGGCGTCTTTACGCCTGAACTGCAGGAGCGCTGCTATGGCCGGTTCGACGTTTACTGCAATGCCATGGAGTATCAGCAGTTTCAAGCTGCAAGCGATGAAATTATTGCACTTGCCAACGCCGCCAATTTATTTATCGATCAGCAAGCGCCATGGAGTTTAAAGAAAACCGATCCGGAGAAAATGGAGCATGTGCTTTATGTGCTGATGGAAATCATTCGTTGTTTAGGCATTCTACTTCAACCGTTTATTCCAAAATCCTCAAGCAAGATACTTGATATGCTCGCTATCGCGCGCAGCGATAGAGCTTTTGATAAGCTAAACTGGGAACATGCGCTGAAGCCTGAAACCCCTTTGGGGGCGCCTGAACTGCTTTTTCCCCGTCTTGAATTACCGGCCTCCAATGCTGGTTGATAGCCATTGCCATCTTAATTTTCCGGAATTCCGCGAGGATTTAGATGCGGTCATTGAGCGGGCGCGCCTGGCAGGCGTAGGGATCATGCAAACCATCTGCACGGAAATGGCGGAATTCGATGAGGTGCGCGCAATCGCTGAACAATACGAAGGAGTTTTCTGTTCCGTAGGCGTGCATCCGCATGAGTCCGGAAAAACGGAACTTGCGCCGCTTAACGAACTGATTGCTAAAACCAGGCACAAAAAAGTCATTGGGATTGGGGAAACAGGACTGGACTATTATTATGAGCACAGCGACCGCGAAAGCCAGAAACAAAGCTTTATCACCCATATCGCTGCTGCGCGGGAAACGGGACTGCCGCTTATTGTGCACACGCGTGAAGCGGAGGAAGACACGATACGAATACTATGTTCAGAATATGAAAAGGGCGCTTTTACAGGCGTAATCCACTGTTTCACTTCTTCGCTTGATTTGGCCGAGCGCATGCTGGAGATAGGATTTTATATTTCATTTTCCGGTATTCTTACCTTTAAAAACACTGAAAACTTGCGTGGCTGCGCGCGGACCATTCCATTAGAGCGCATCTTGATCGAAACAGATTCGCCGTTTCTTGCGCCTGCTCCTTACCGCGGGAAGAGAAATGAGCCAAGTTTCACAAGAAATATCAGTCGATTAATTTCTGATCTTAAAGCGGTCTCAGAAGCAGAGATTGAAAATATCACTACGCAGAATTTCTTCCGCTTGTTTGGTAAAGCGGCGAAGGAAGCGCATTCATGAGAGTCACCATGCTTGGTTGCGGCGCTTCAAATGGCGTGCCGCTGGTAGGTTGCGATTGTGCGGTGTGCACATCCGCTGACCCGCGTAATAAGCGCAGCCGTGTCTCTATTTTTGTGGAAATAGACGGCGTCAATATACTGATCGATACATCGCCTGATTTGCGTCAGCAGGCCTTGAATAATGGTATCCGGCGCGTAGATGCGGTGTTGTTTACCCACGATCACGCCGATCATACGCATGGCATTGATGATCTGCGCTCATTTAACTATCTAAGCAATCAGGCAATTCCGGCATTTGCCGATACGCGTACCATGGAATCCCTTATGCAGCGGTTCGATTATGCGTTTTTGCCAAAGCCTTCTCCTACCTGGTACCGCCCCGGTATTGCAATGCATGAAGTTGACATTAGTAAAAGCAACGAATTCAGTGTTCTGGGCATACAAGTTAAAGCGTTTATGCAGGAACATGGAAGGATTATCTCGTTAGGTTTTCGTATCGGCAATATGGCCTATAGCACCGATGTAAATGCGCTACCGGAAGCGAGCTGGGAAACGCTGAGGGGGGTAGAAGTATGGATCGTGGACTGTTTGCGTTATACGGCGTCGCCGTCGCATTCCATGTTGGCAGAGACCTTGCGCTGGATAGAACGCGTAAACCCCAAACGCGCCATTCTTACGCATATGTCGCACGAGTTGGAATATAATGCGCTAAAGGCGCAGCTGCCAAGCGGCGTTGAACCGGGTTATGATGGTTTGGTCATTGATTGCTGAACCTATTTTTTCCATAATATATATTATACGACATTCAGAAGTAACGTGTCAATCTCGTGGCAGGACTCAAAGGCGACGCACTGTCTCCCCCGTCATCACTTACAGGGTGATTTAATAATTGTATAGCCGTCATCCCCGCC
>CAZRJZ010000113.1:1191-5630 GCA_964600465.1 uncultured Rickettsiales bacterium | reverse complement strand
GGTGAGGGATTGTCATAAAACCTTCATTTTTAATTCGGGAGCGAGTGCGCTAGCATCAATACTGAAGCAATTTGCTATCCTTGATGAATGTTTTACTTCGCATGCATGTAGAGAATCCTAACCAACCAGCGAAATTACCTAAAGAAAACGCTGCCGCTGCGCGTGTTGTGGCGCAGATGTTGGGCGGACAGCTGGTAGGCGGTCAATTGATGCAAGAAAGCCAGGTAACAGCCAGTATCGGGTTGCAGCGTGAAGAATATGAAGGACACGATACCATTGAGCAGCCGGAAATCCTGCAATTTACCATCCATAATAAAAATACCGATACTATGCCGGCGGAGGTCAAAGCGGCGGCGCTTAAGGTGCTTGCCGCGCTGCCAGTGCTTAAAGACACGGTGGTATTTGAGAAAGCGGAAGATCATGTTATCCGCTTAAAAGAGCAATTAAAGGCGTTTAAAGCCCAGGGCGCGGATATTGCCGATGCGCTTTTAGACTGGCGCGGCTTTAATCCGGATAAAGCAGGTACCTGGAATCAGGCACCGGACCATGCGTTGCAAATTAATCAAAACGAATTCGGTTATAGCGTGCATATTGATGTGGAGCATAACGTCAAAAAAGTGGTGGAGCGTATGCGCGCGCGCCTGCCGGAGATCAAAAAAACGCTTGCTGAGCGTATTATTAAATACAAAGGCGCAGCGGATGAAGCCGCCAAAGCCTGTATCCGGCAAAAAGTAGAGCAGATGCAGGTGGAGCTGACGTTCCATGAAAGCCAGGATGCGGAACGCTATTCCAGCCCGGGCAGCATTACCTTGAATTTTTCTTCGCCCGAGCAAGCGCTGGCCAAGAAGAACCAAAATGTTCCAGGCGCTATACCACCGGATCAATTAGCGCTGACCAATACCAATGTGCTCACCGGTCTGACCACCGAGCAAACGGGCAAAGCCTTTGGCCGTGCCGTGCTCTTTTCCGGCTCTTCAGCTATGGAAGACTTTCCGCTGATTGCCGGGCGGGAAGACATGCGGCGGGTGATTGGCAAAGCGCTGACGAAGTTTAAGGCCGAGCACCCCGATCAGGCGGAAGCGGTGGATAAGTTTCTGAAAGAAGATGATTTTAAGGCGCGGCATGACTGGAATAAACCAGCCAGCCAGCAAGAAGAGAAAAGAAAATTCCCGCTGGTGAACAAAGATCCGTCCAAGCCTGGCGAAATGACGATTACGCTCACGCTGCCTAAGGGAAAAGCCTGGGAAGCCATTCAGCAGATTGCCGCCATGGATACGGTAGATCCGACGCGTAATTTTGCGCAAGTAGACAATATGGAGCTGGTGGGTGTGGTTGGTCCGCAAGGAAAGTTAAGCCAGGATACGTTTAATACCGCGCAAGCCCTTATTGCCACCATTAAAGAGTCTCAAGAAGCCATGCGATTGGTAATGAATCAGATTGCCGGGCGCGCAGAAGCAGCGCAGGCAGTGAGTTCCGCTGAGCAAAAGGCCAATGAGATTTTATATAAATTCTCAGGCCCTCAAACCGTTGAAAAATCTATTGAACCGTTGGCAAGGGAAGTGGTATTGCGCACCGAAGAAGCGTTCAGCGCGATTGAAAAGTCACCCAATGTGTCAGCAGAAATTGCCATGCCAGTCGCTGCCGCGCATAACGCCATTCAGCGCGCCTTGCAGAAGGCGGGAGGGGCCTGGGACGAGCGCGCAAAAGCGTCCAGGTCTGATGGCGCTTCCCTTGGAGTGAGATAGCATATCGGTTCTTGCGCTTTGCCTGACGTTTACTGTAGTTTGGCCTCCATGCCGCACCGATTAATTACGACTACCGCACAACTACAGGAATTTTGCCATACGCTCTCGCATGTGAGCTTTGTGGCGGTGGATACGGAATTTATCCGTGAAAAAACCTATTACCCCCAGCTTTGCCTGATCCAGCTCGCAGGGCCGGAAGCCGCTTACGCGGTTGATCCGCTGGCAAGGGGCATAGATCTTACCCCTCTGTTTGCGCTTATGGAGAATCCGGATGTTTTAAAAGTATTCCATGCGGGGCGTCAGGATATTGAGATTTTTTTTAATCTGACCGGTAAAACGCCCGTCCCGATGTTCGATACCCAAATTGCAGCGCAAGCCTGCGGGTTTGGAGAATCGGTTTCATACAGCGAAATGATTGCACGGCTGTTGAAGATCACGATCGATAAATCTTCCCGTTACACCGATTGGGCAAAGCGCCCCTTAACTAACCGCCAGCTGACATACGCGCTGGAAGACGTGATCTATCTGCGCGGTGCTTATGAGAAATTGCAGGCACAGTTAAGATCTGAGGGGCGCAGCAGTTGGATTGAGGAAGAAATGCAGGTGCTCGCCAATCCGGAAACCTACGCGCTGGATTGCGCAGACGCCTGGAAGCGCTTGAAAACCGGCAATATGGGGCAGAAGCAATTGGCGGTGCTGCGCGAGGTGGCCGCATGGCGGGAAGCAGAAGCGCGCAAGCGTGACTTGCCCCGCGGACGCATAATACGCGATGAAACATTGCTGGAAATTGCCGTATCCATGCCGCAAACGGAAGAGCAATTAAAGCATATCCGTGGCATTGGGCATATGAACGCTAAATGGGTCGATGCTGTACTGGAGAACGTGTGTAGAGCCCTTGCGTTGCCTGCATCTGATTGGCCGGCTCCATCGGCGCGGTCACGCAGCCTGACCGATACGGATTTGGTAGCGCTCTTGCAGTTTTTACTTAAACGAATATGCAGTGAGCATGGCGTAACGGCGCGCCTGGTGGCGGATAGGGACGATATAGAGGCGCTTGCAAATGGAGATGATGAAGGGCGCTTGATGCAAGGTTGGCGAAGAGAGATTTTTGGCGACAAAGCCAAAGCATTACTGGAAGGAAAGCTGGGAATTTCCTGGGATGCTAAACGCAATAGAGTGGTGCTGGGCGTGGTTTCCGATAGGGACTAAATCAGGAGCGGATCAGGAGCAGTATTACGCATAATTTGCTGCTGCTGCTGCTATTATACTGCGCGGTAGCTGCTACGTCGGTGGTTAAGCAGTCAGCGGTGGTGGGGTTGCGCATACTGAGCACATTGCCGGAAGCTGGCAGTCCGTCGTCAAATTTAACATCAATGATTTCTGCTTCTGAAGGTTTCAGTATCGGCGTAATGCCGGTGCTGCTTCCTTCGGCAATGCGCATGTAATTTCCGTAATAGGCCGGAAAGAAAGCGGAAGACTGAGATGCGGCCTCTGTGGCGGTGAGACTTTGCAGAATGAAGCATCCAGGGGCAATCGACGCTGACGGGCAATTGGTGCCGTACGTATAGGTCTGTGTGTTGGCTCCGCCAGTGCTGACGCCGCTATAATTGCCTTCAATCAGCTTGGCGTTGCTTAATTGCTGCCAGGCCCGGAATTGCTCGAAATACGTTGTTGCAGAGCTTTGATTGGTGATTCTTCCGTCGCCATCGCCGTTGCAGGTTTGGGTTCCGGTGCCAACGGTTATTTTACACGTGGCGGCGGTGGCGTGGGCCTCGCCCCATAAGGTCGTGGCGTTCTTCATATCTCCAGGAAGCGCAAGATATTGATCTTTAAAAAGCCCAACCGCTTTAGCATACCGGTCGGCCTGCTCCATCACGCCACGTAAGCGCGCTTGCGCAATCCATTCTTTTCCGGCAATCGTCAAGCCCAGTAAAAGTCCGATGATGACGATCGACACGGTTAGTTCCAGCAGTGAAAAAGCCGATTGCCGGGATGCGGAGCCTGAAGGTATCATGCCGAACATCATAGCGCGCTCATGTGCATAAACCACTGTTTTATTCGCAGGGCGGTCTCATGAGGCTACCCTGGGAACTGTGAACCATCGCTCATTAGACGTTATATGTTATATAAATCCGACCCGGAAGCCGCCTATATATAAAGATAAACATCCGCTAAACCTTTTTTAGCGATCCTTTATGGATTCAAAGGCCATCCGTATCGATTTTCTATCCGCCTTTAGTGAGGTTACCGCCAAGATACGCGGCTCATTGCTTCCGGCAGCTTGAAACAAAGGCTGGGGCGTCCTATATACGAGGCAGGAGGAAGGAGATATCTTTACAAAAGCCAGGAATGTCCTCTCTGCCGCGCAGGCCGAGGCCTTGGCTTTAAGGAAGTGAGTCCGTTTAAACAGAGGAAGTTTTTCGCCAAGCCCTATAACCCCTGCCCTGGAGGTGTTTTATGTCCCGTATATACAAAATTTCTGCCGTATTGTTAAGCGCCGTTGCTTCTATGGGCATCGCCCCTGTAGCTCATAGCCAGGAGAACTCCCCGGCGGTAGAGCAACAGAACAACATTAGCTTTGTTACCGGCGGTATCGGCGATGAAGAACGCGCGGCGATGGAAGCCATGCGCTCCAACTACAACCTGCATGTCATGAGTTCTGGAAAAGACGGAGGGTTTACCGGCGACGCCACA
>CAZRJZ010000113.1:0-1181 GCA_964600465.1 uncultured Rickettsiales bacterium | reverse complement strand
TGCGGGTAAATACACGGTCGCCGTAGAAAATGAGGGCGCAGAACAGAAGAGAACCGTCAATGTTCCGCGCAGTGGGACTTCCAACCTCCACTTTGTCTGGCCCCAACATTAGGCCTCCTCGGAAAAACACATGGCGGTGTGAGGGCAACGCCTGCTCAAACGTCCTAAAAAATACAAAATCAGTCGCTTGATGCCGATTTTCACATTCGGGCGATACCAACAGGACTTACGCGGATTTAAGGGTTAGGTAAGGATTTTGGAGATGGTTTTGGAGTGCGGATGCAAGCCATTGATTGGCGTATTGGTAGTCCCATGTATTAATTATAACACAGGGTACAGATGTTTAAGTTTTGCGCGGGCTTTATCGGTGGTGAAGTGCCAGTTTGCTTTTGCGTTATGTTGGTTTCGGTGGTTTTGCCATGCGGTGATTTCGTGGATGAGGGTTGGCCCGCCTCAAAAGGGCGTTGCGAGAAATGGGGTTCTCTGGAATTGGCATCCAATGAGCAGTGCCAGAACAATCAAGGAGCTGTGAACATGAGAGAGCGATTGAAGAATGTAGTGCTTGTATTGGCGGTGTTTTTGGGGATTGCTGTGTCCCAAGACGCAAATGCGCAATTGATCGCATCCGTGGAAGGGCAGGCAGCTTTACAAACTAATGGGTTCTGGCGATATACCTATACTGTGACAGTGGATCCTGACAGCACCAAAATCGTTGATGCATTTGCATTGACGGTTAGCGGCGATGCGAATTTGACACCAGGATCGAAGCCGGAATTTTGGACAACGGCATACGCTCCGGGAGACACAAGCATCACCTGGTCCACGTTTGATCCGTTCGACTATTCGCCAATTGGACCTGGGTCAATCGGGAGTTTTGAGTTTGACAGTCTGGTTGCTCCTGGCGAGGGATTCTTTACGATCTATGGTGTGGATGATTTAGGAGAGTTTCCAGCGCTTTTAGAAGGTTCGATTGTATCGCCTGGGGTGACGCCATTCCTGAGCCATCAACTGCTGCTTGGGTCTAGTTTAGCCGGCTTTGCAGGAGTTGCGGCATTCATCCGCTGGTGGTTTTTTGTTTGAGGGTATTAAGTAAATAATGATGTAAGTTCCCTCACCACCGGACAGATTTTCCAGTCGGTCTTTGTGGGTCAGATGCGTGTCTTCGAGGTTGAAGCCCTTGC
>CAZRJZ010000112.1:5026-5699 GCA_964600465.1 uncultured Rickettsiales bacterium | reverse complement strand
CGAACTGTTTGGCGCGGCAGATCAACGGGTGGATATTAACGCCTCCATCACCATGCTTTATTCCAGAAGAACGGAATATCACGTGGCCAAGATAATGCATCATCTAACGGCTATTGAGCGCGAAGGGCAGGCTGTCATTGATAACAGAACCGCTGCTTATTTATGGATCGGCACGTTGCCGGAGCGCATAGCCAAGCATTTTGAGAATGCGTTGCCGTTGCTGATGCATATCTTAAGCGGCGCGGAAGATGCATTGCGCGTTATGATTAACAAAACGCCCCATTACCCGGAAGTTCACCGTGCGCTCGGTCGCAACCTGTGGCTACAAGGGAGGGTGGATGAGGCATTCGTTGAATTTAGAATGGCAGAAAATATGGATAAGCCGGCCTTGGTAACTGCTGCAAATACTAAAATGGTAGGCCTTACAGAGTATCCGGATATTTTAATTAAAACCAATATCCTTACCGGAGACCGGCGCAATTGCTGCATTCTTGTATCGGAAGACGCTGTATTGCAAAAAGAATTTTTTGAATTCAATAAAGCCTTCTTTGAGTACTTGCATCCTTACCTCGCGTTGAATTCAGCTTTAACTGAGGCGGAGGAGAAGCCCGATAATATCCTTCATGTGGCGCGCGATGCGGAAAGCGTCCAGCGGCAGTGGGATGCGGAAGGG
>CAZRJZ010000112.1:2738-5016 GCA_964600465.1 uncultured Rickettsiales bacterium | reverse complement strand
CTCAGGGACACCAAGAGATGCTTGCCAAGCACCGTGCCGCATGGGGGATGGCTCAGGATGATTGGTTTATATGCCTGGACATCAGGCCTGCGCGCAGCACGCCGGATTTCCGCTATGTTCCTGTGGATGACTATATTCCTGCAATGAAAGCAGTTTTGGATGCAGGGGGATGGATTATCCGGATGGGCGATAACTCCATGCCACCGCTTAATCTTGAAGGGCAAGGGCTTGATACGACCCGTATCATTGATTACGCTTACTATGCGGAAAATTCCTTCGATCTTGATGTAGCCTTGTGCGCCACATGCGAAGTGCTGGTGGCGAGTTCATCCAAATTGCGGCTTGTGGCGCAAGCGTTTGATCGTACCGTGTGCAGTGTCAATTGCTTCTTGGATGGAAGTATGGTTTGGCATCCGTCAGAGATATTCATCCCCATGATTTATTATTCGTTGGCCGATCACGCGATTGTGTCCATGGAGGCAATAATGGCCTCTGACCTTGCGCATGCTGATCATAAAAAATACCTCTCTTCAGAGCAGTTAGCTTTGTTGCGCAATACGCCTGATGAAATTACCGCAACAGTCATGGAAGCCTTAGGATTAACCTCTGAAAGTTCCCATGCCGGTCCGGAGTCAGGAGAAGCTGCGCGGCTACTGTTTGAGAATCTGACCAAAAAATATAACCGCCGGATTTCCAGGAATATCGGACGTTATTTTGTGGAAAAATATGAAACGAGGTTTTTCATTCCCAATGCAGAAGCTATGAAAGAAATCTATGTCGCTTAAGAGAAAGCTCGATATTGTTATTCCAAGCTATAATCGTCCGAAACGGTTATTTACGCTGCTTGAAAGTGGGCTCGCGCTTAAAATGCCGGGGGTCTATTTTGTGGTCATTGATGACGGATCGCATGTGTCCGAGCATATTAACGACAGTTTGAAGCTGATGAGCACGCAGCAGGTATGCGAGTATTTCAATAGCCCGGCTATTTATTATATTAGAAATCCTCAAAATATGGGGGTGGCGCGCAGTTGGGATCGGTATTACTCCGAGCATTGCAACGCAACATATACCATGTCCATCAACGATAAAGACGTTCTTATCGACGGCGTGCCGATCTTAAATGCTATAAACAAGCTCGATAATGATGATTTGCTATCCATGGTGGTGCTTCCGATTCTGCAAAAAGATCGGGTCAATGAGCTTATATCCGTAGGGTTTTCCTATAAAAAGATGAGTAACCGGGAGTTTATTTCTAAGTTTGTGCATGACCCTAGCCTCCAGCATTGCGGAAACTACGGCATAAAGCGCGTTTCTTGCATCAAAAGCGCCGGAGTGCCAAGAAATATGCATCTTACTGATAAAGGACTTGACGATGCATTTGGCATTGACATCGACTTGCTTCTACTCGCCGCCTCTAAGGGGTACGTAGATTTTGAAGATGCGCCGCATTTGAAAAAAATTACCATGGAAGGCGCTACCGAGCGTTACCCTCTCAGCTTTGCTTACACTTATTATCAGTACGCCAAACGCGTTATGCAAGACCTGCGGGACAAAGATTTAATTACTAAGCAGGACGCAAAACATTATCTTTCCATGTGGTTGCTGCTTATATTGCGAGGACTCGTGGTCGCATGCAGGCATGTGCACGGCACGGAGCTGGAAAACGGATCGGACAGGCTCGCAAAACATTTGCCTATCCCAATCCACATCTACCTGGTGACAGAATTAGTCAAATATCGCATTAGGCCAACCGCAGAAATGCGGGAGCTGTATTTTCTTTCTTTTGGGCTGCTCAGAGAAAAAAAAATTCTTGAGTGTCACCGCGAATCCTTTCCGCAGGATGTAAAAACCTTATTTGAGCTCGCAGAGCGCATTATTCCGCAAGAGCGCGATATGATGAAGGAACTGCAGGATGGACAAGTGTTACTGATTCATCATGTCCAGAAAACGGCCGGTACAGCGTTTATCCATTATCTGGAAGCGGCCTTTCCGCCGGAACATATTATAGCGCGTCTAGGAAATTCGCAGGAAGCAAGCATTCAGATTGAGCGCGTAAACGCCATGACCGCGGAAGAGAGAGAAAAAATTAAGGTAATCTTCGGGCACAGCGCGCATGAGATAAGGCCTTATTTCTCCGGCGCGCTTCAGGGGAATAGCCTGTGCCCATCCTTCAACAACTTTCGGATCTAATACTTCTGTCATTTCAGTCTTGATAAACCCGGGAGCGACAACATTCGAACGGATATTTCTGGATCCAAGTTCTTTAGCCACAGATTTT
>CAZRJZ010000112.1:342-2728 GCA_964600465.1 uncultured Rickettsiales bacterium | reverse complement strand
TATAAAACGTATCTTATCCCAGTATAATTATGAAAATATGCATGCGGAGGAACTTAATATTGCAAAAGAAAAGCGCCCCCTCTTAGGGGAGGTGACAGAGCGGACGTTTTTAGAGCATGTACTGGAAATGAGCCAGGAGGCAGGGGGCCATAACGGCAATTTGCAGGCCAGAAGCCTTGCGTGTTATCTGGGAGAAAAGTCGGAAGGCATACGTGAGCTGGATATTCCGCGGTATGTTGGGCAACTGCATTTCGTTGGCCTGCAAGAACATTTCGATCTCTCAATTTTCCTGCTGCATAGATTGAGAGGTTTTCCTTTGTTGCCAACGGAACTGGTAAATGACTACCGCCATGGCCCCAGAATAGAATATTTGCCGGAATGGTTCGTAAGAAAATGCGAAGCATATTTCTATCTGGACTTTTTGCTTTACCGCCTTGCTGCCAGGCGATTCGATGAACAGCACGAATACGTGATGCAAACATTCCCGCAAGCTGCGCATGAATGGAGAGAATATCAAAAAAATTCTTGTGAAGTCCGGCGCGCATGAGAATTCTAATCTCCACTATTTTCTGGGGGAAGGATTATTTCGATAATTTTGCCGGTTATTCCTTGCCGTCCATTTTATCGGAAAACAATGCGCCTTTGGTATCCAAAACACATCCGATTACGCTTCTGGTGCTAACCGAGCGGCGTTTTATCGACGCGTTTAAGAAGGAGGCGGTATACCGGCAATCCAGCGATATAATCCATTATGATTTTCGCGCGCTGGAAGAATACGGATTTAATACCACGCGCATACCCGGCGGATTTGATGGTAAGAAATATCAATTCCTCTCCGTATGTCAGAATATCGCTATCGGTTTGTCTCTGACCTATGACATCCATATTTTTAATTACGCAGATTTTATCTGGGCCGACGGGGCGCTTGGCAATATTATTTTACAGTTCCGGCAGTATGATATTTTTGCTTTGCTCGGTTTTTGCATTCCCGTAGATGAAGATAGCGTAAAACCGGTGCTGTCTGCCAATAAGATTAAGAATCATGGGGCTATCAATTTACAGAGCAGCCGGGCCGTAGGCATTGCGCTTGATCATATGCATCCGGAAGCAAGGGAAAGAAACTGGGAAAGCAGGCATATTCATAATTTCCCCAGCTACTTGTATTGGGAGGTCGAAAAAGAAGGCGTTATTGTGCGGGCTTTCCACCAAACCCTTATTGCCACCGCGCCCATGCGCGGCAGCCAAGTATATAATGCGGGTATTACGCACGGCACCCTGGACGGTAATTTTTCGTCCGAAATTTCACGCGCGGAAAAAACGCGAATGGCCACGGATTCAGATGCTATATTCATATTTTCCATGTATCGCGCCTTCTTAAAATTTCCGCCACGAAGAAAAAGCAAGGCTGAAACCATGCGCGCGTTTGCCGGAGCGCACTTAAAGCCGGAGCACTTGATCAATTTCCAAACGCCCATTCGCATGAAGAGAATAGAAACAACGCAAGAAGCGCTTTGGGAGCAAAAAGAAGAAGCGTCTTTGCAGGTGCTGGAATTCATTAAAGATTGCGTGCACGGCGCTCCGGCCAATCTGGATGCGGAAGTCGGAGTGCTTGCTTCCTGGAAAAATCCGAAAGCTTTTTCCGCTGCCCGGAGCTTTGCTTCCAGCTGGATTGCGCCAAGGATTCAGTATCTGATACAAGGATGTATCAACGTATCCAGGCGCTGCATATGGGCGCTGCGTCATCAATGCATTAGGCTGATAAGAAAAATTGTAGGCCGCTGATACCGCAGCTTCCAACGGACTTTAAGCAGCCCGTACGCGGCATAAGAAATTATCGACCTGCGTGTTGAGTTCTTCTGCCTGCTTGGAGAGGTCTCTGGAAGCCATCAGCATCTGCTCGGAGGCCGAACCGGCGTGAGAAGAAGATGCCTGAACGTCCTGCAGGCTTTCTGCAATCGATTGCGTACAGGAAGCCGCCGTTTGCATGTTTCTTGAAATTTCACCGGTAGTTGCAGATTGCTCTTCAACGGCGGATGCAACGCTGGAGGTGGCTTCAGAGATAGAGCCCACCGAGCCGCCAATATCCTTTAATGACTCAATAATATCCTGAGCCGCCTGACGCATTTCGGCCACCACTTGTTGAATTTCTCCTGAGGTTTTGTCAGCCTGGTTCGCAAGATTCTTCACCTCGCTAGCGACGAGAGCAATGCCTTTACCCGCATCGCCTGCGCTCGCTGATTCAATGGCGGCGTTGAGAGCCAGGAGGTTAATTTGTCCCGCGATATTTGTGATCATGTCCATCGCATCGGAAACCTTAGTGACGGCCCCGCTTAATACGTTCGCCACGTTATCCGCGAGTCTGGCTTTCTCTTGCGAGTCACGGACC
>CAZRJZ010000112.1:0-332 GCA_964600465.1 uncultured Rickettsiales bacterium | reverse complement strand
TCTTTCACCGTAGCGGAGAGCTCTTCCGACGCCGCGGCAACCGACTGCACACTGGCCGTAGTATTTACCGCTTCGCCGCTTGCATTAGACGCTTTGTGAGCGCTTTCTTTGGCCGTTTCCACCATGTTCTCAGCGGTTTGCGAAAGCTCCGTTGCCGCAGAGGCCACCACGTTTACAATATTTTTTACACTTTGCTCAAAGTCTTGAGCCATTTGCTCTTGAATTTTTTTCTTCTGGTTTTCAAGCTCTTTTTTCTCCAGATCGTTGTATGCAAGTTTGGCCTGCAGCGCTTTAACCAATATGAGGGTGTTTTGCAATTCATCATCGCCGAC
>CAZRJZ010000111.1:0-5712 GCA_964600465.1 uncultured Rickettsiales bacterium | reverse complement strand
CATGTCGCACTGAATCTCGTGCAAACAGCAAAACAAAAACGTGAATCGATTAAACAATTGAGAAAAAGTAGGATTTGATAATGATACCCTCGAGAGAATAATCAAAATCTCATGAGGCCGCCTTGATTACCAACGATAAGCGGCTTGCAGAATACCCCCTAAAGACGCTATACGTGGCAGTATGAGTGAAAAACTGATTATTTTCGATACCACCTTGCGCGACGGTGAGCAATCGCCCGGCATGTCCATGAACCTGGAGGAAAAACTTCTGGTTGCCGATGCGTTGGATGCCATGGGCGTGGACGTGATTGAGGCAGGATTCGCGCAAGCCAGCCAGGGGGATTTTGAGTCTGTACGCGCTATTGCGCAACGGATTAAAAATGCTTCCGTCTGCTCACTGGCGAGGGCGAAGGAGGCCGATATTGAGCGCGCAGCGGAAGCTTTAAAAGGCGCAAAAAACCCTCGCATCCATACGTTTATATCCACCAGCGACATCCATCTGCAATACCAGTTCCGCCTGTCTAAGGAAGACGTGCTGGAAATTATTAGAAAAACCGTCACACTGGCGCGGAAATACACCGATAATGTTGAATGGTCGGCCATGGACGCCACACGCTCGGATCGGGATTATCTTTGCCGTGCGCTGGAGGTGGCCATTGCTGCGGGGGCCACCACTGTCAATATCCCCGACACCGTGGGTTACGCGATTCCGCATGATTACGGCAATCTCATCAGCTACATTAAAACCAACGTCAAGAATATCGGCAAAGCCGTCATTTCAGTGCACTGCCAGAACGATCTTGGCCTCGCCACCGCAAATTCCCTGGCAGGCGTACTGGCGGGGGCGCGGCAGATAGAATGCACGATTAACGGTATCGGCGAAAGAGCCGGCAACACGGCGCTGGAGGAGGTAGTCATGGCGGTTAAAACCCGGCCCGATATTTTCCCCTTCGCGTGTCGGATAGACGCCACCCATATCACACGCGCCTCACGCATGGTGCAAAATATTACCGGCGCGCATGTGCAGGTGAACAAAGCCATCGTCGGCGCGAACGCTTTCGCACATGAATCCGGCATCCATCAGGACGGCATGTTGAAACACGCGGGCACTTATGAGATCATGACGCCGGAATCGGTAGGGTTAACAAAATCCTCGCTGATCTTAGGCAAGCACTCCGGCAGGCACGCGTTCAAAGACAAACTCCAGCAGCTTGGGATCGACATTGGGGACAACGCGCTGGAAGACGCGTTTGTGCGCTTTAAAAGCCTGGCCGATAAAAAGAAAGAGGTTTACGACGAAGATATTATCGCCCTGCTGGACGCGCAATCGCACCGGGAAGATGCGATTAAGCTAGAATCCTTGCATATTACCTGCGGCACCGTAGGGCCGCAAACCGCCATGATTGCGCTCAGAGTTAACGGATTGAGGGCAACGGCCCCATAGACGCCACCTTAAACGGCATTCGTGCCCTTGTGCCGCACGAGGCGACGCTGAAGCTTTACCAGGTCAGCTCTCTTACCAAAGGAGCGGATGCGCAAGGAGAAGTCACGGTACGTCTGGAATCCGGCGATACTCTTATTAATGGCCACGGCGCAGATATTGATACTGTTGTGGCTTCCGCCCGTGCTTATATTGACGCGCTGAACAAACTCCAGCGCATGCAGGCGCGCATCGGGCTGATATAGCTTACGCGTTCTGAGTCAGGTTCTCAACAGCGGCTTTGAGGAAGCTGTTACGCACTCTCACGCATCAATATTTCCCGTTTTCCGGCATGATTGGCAGGACTGACAATGCCTTCGCGCTCCATCCGCTCAATGATGGTGGCGGCGCGATTATAGCCGATTTTTAAGCAGCGCTGCACGTAGGACGTGGAGGCTTTGCGGTCACGCAGCACAATGGACACCGCTTCATCGTATAACGCATCCTGCTCACCATCGCTTTGATGGACGGATTCCGCTTCCGCTTCATCATCCCGCGTAACATCTTCAAGATATTGTGGCGCGCCTTGCGATTTTAAATGCTCCACCACCATTTCCACTTCCCTGTCGCTCACAAACGGACCATGCACGCGAGTAATACGACCGCCGCCCGCCATATAGAGCATATCGCCCTGCCCCAGCAGCTGTTCGGCGCCTTGCTCTCCAAGAATGGTACGGGAATCGATCCGGCTGGTCACCTGGAAACTGATACGGGTGGGGAAATTGGCTTTGATAACCCCGGTAATCACATCCACCGAAGGGCGTTGAGTGGCCATAATAATATGAATGCCCGCCGCGCGCGCCATTTGCGCGAGCCGTTGGATGGAGGATTCGATATCCTTACCCGCCACCAGCATTAAATCCGCCATCTCGTCCACCACCACCACAATGAAGGGAAGATCGTTCATCTCCAATGGCACCTGCTCGATAATCGGCTGGCCGGTTTCAGGATCAAACCCGGTCTGCACGCTACGGCTGAGCGTAGTGCCTTTGCTTTTCGCCTCACGGATTTTTTTGTTATAGCCGTCGATGTTGCGCACGCCCAAATTACTCATGAGCCGATAGCGGTTTTCCATTTCCTTCACCGTCCATTTCAGCGCCACCACCGCCTTGCCGGGTTCTGTCACCACGGGAGCAAGCAGGTGCGGAATACCGTCGTAAATTGAAAGCTCGAGCATTTTCGGGTCGATCATGATGAACTTGCATTCCTGCGGCGTTAAACGGTACACCAGCGAGGTGATCATGGTGTTAATGGCCACCGACTTTCCGGATCCCGTAGTTCCCGCCACCAGTAAATGCGGCATGCGCGCAAGATCCACAACGATCGGAGCGCCCCCGATGTCTTTGCCGAGCGCGAGTGGCAGCTTCGCTTCTGAATCCTGAAAAATGTTCGACTCCAGCATCTCACGGAAATGCACCATCTCCCGCACCGAGTTCGGCAGCTCTATGCCAATGGCATTCCGGCCAGGAATCACGGCAATGCGGGTGGACACGGCACTCATGGAACGCGCGATATCATCCGCCAGGCCAATCACGCGGGAAGATTTGGTCCCTGCGGCAGGCTCCAGCTCGTAAAGCGTTACCACCGGCCCGGGGCGAATTTCCACGATTTTGCCGTTTACGCCAAAATCCTGCAACACGGATTCCAGGAGCTTGGCGTTTTGCGTCAGCGCAGACTCGTTCATATGATTTTTTTTACCGCGCGGCGCAGCGCTAAGGAGCGCCACCGACGGCAACAGATATTCACCTATCGGCAGTTCTAATGAAGATTGCTGCGGACGAGTTGGCGGCGCTTTCCGGATAGTGGCAACCGCTGCCGTCTTTTTACGCGTACGCGGTCGTGGGCGAGATTCAGGCTCGTCTTCTTGCTCTTCTTCCGGATATTCCTCCTCATCCGTAGCGCGGCGGAAAGGCATCCAGACGCTAAGCCGCGGAAGAATACGCGCATGCCAAGGCGTCTGCTCTTCTTCATCCTCATCCTCCTCCTGTGCTCGTGCATTACGCCGTGAGGCCACCCACAATCCAAGGTTATAGAGCTTTTCGGTTAAAAATTGCATCGCCTGCTTGACCGCACACCCAAAACTGCGCCATTCCGAGAGGGTCAGCCCAAAGGCGAGCGAGCAAGTGTAAACAGCCATTGCCAGCGCGCAGATAACGAAAAGCGTGCTGTTAAATATTTTACCGGCCCCACCATGCACCACCACCCCGACTGAACCGCCCAAACCACTGGCAATAGGCCAACTCAGCGGCGCTTCCACCATCATCAGTAATGCAGAAAATATCGTTAGGGAAAGGAAGAGCATGCATAAGCGAAACCACAGATACTCAATCGGCTCGCCACGCACCATTTTCCATCCCCAGCTGAATGGCACCAAAACCAGTAACGCGCTTGCTAACCCCAGCGTTTGCAAACAAAAATCCGCGAGCATAGCGCCGGCGCTTCCTCCTATATTCAAAGGCGGCGCGCTGGTGACGCGATTCAGCGAAGGATCCGATTGATTGTAGGTAAACAGGCTCAAAAGAAGGAACACCGAGAAAAGCAAGGTGATAAATCCCGCCAGCTGGCGCAAGGGATGCTGGGAAAAATCACTAACAAGGCGTGCGACGCGAACTGCCATAAAACGAATAGTACGACCGATAAAATTAGAATAATCTTAAAACCGCTAGCCCGATCTTTGTCTACGGGCAAATCATTTCCGACTTTTACGCACAACTTTTATACATCGTCTTGTTTTTAATTTAAACAACGCAAAAGCCCGATCGGGACATTTAAATAAAATTAAAAAGTCTCCCGTACCTGTTCCCGTTATTAAAATAGCTCGACTATTGATTTTCGTTTGCCGGATGCTATGATTCCGTGCCTGGCTTGGCTCTGGCATTCACCACGCTGTTTATGACAAAAAAAAACAAAAAACCCACGCTCACGCAGCGCGAACGCGAGTCACGCAAGGCCTCACGCGAGAAAGCGCGTCAAAAAAAGCTCCACGCATGCTGGGTGCGTGTGCGGTTGGTGCTGGCCGTTATCGCCTTTACAGTGCTGGCTGGCGGCGGCGGCTGGATGTGGGCCAGCGGCAACCTCACGCGCATCACGGAAAAAACACTCTCTGAAATTTCAAGCAATATTTATGCCATTACTGCGAAAGCGGGTTTCACGCTGGAGGCCACTTATCTCGAAGGACGCGGCCGTACCGATAGCGAAGAGATCGAACGCGCTTTGGGCCTTAAAAAAGGCGAAGCCATCTTGCGCATCTCGCTTCCGGACGTAAAATCCCGCTTAGAAGCCATTCCGAGCATCAAAGAAGCAGCGGTTGAACGCAGCTTGCCGCATGCACTGCATATACGCATTCGTGAACGCGAACCGGCTGCTATCTGGCAACATGAAGGCGCGCTTTCGTTGATCGACGAAGAGGGCATCGTCATGCCCGAATTGGCGCTGGAGGACTACTCTTTTCTTCCGGTTCTGGTCGGCAAAGGAGCTGCCCGGAATGCACGAGAGGCCATTGCGCTCCTTAAGCAGGAACCGGAGCTTGCGAGCCTTGTGCAAGCCGTGGTGCGTGTGGGCGACCGGCGCTGGAATATACGCCTGCGTCAAGGCATGGAAGTGAAGCTTCCGCAGCAGAAACCCGATCAGGCATGGCGGCGCGTAGCTGCCTGGCAGCGCGAACGCCAGTTGCTTATGCGCGATATACGTGGTATCGATCTGCGTGAAGAAGGGAAGCTCATGCTACGCTTGACGGACCCTTCCGTTATCACCCCCGCCATGCACTATTCCCATGAAACTTAAGGGGATGTTCGTACAGCCCACCCTACGCTCTTTTTAAAGGTTTGCTTACATGTTACGTCCGCCGCCTACGGGTCGTACACTTCCTAAAAGTATCGCCATCCTTGACATAGGCAGCAGCAAGGTCGTGTGTTATATTGCGCAAACCGAAGGCGCGGAAGGCTTACGCATCACCGGTATCGGACACCAGCTTTCCCGCGGTGTGCGCTCCAGCATGATTACTGATTTTAATGAGGCGGAAACCTCCATTATCGCCGCGGTGCATGCCGCCGAGCAAATGGCGGAAGAAACCATTGAGGATGTAGTGGTGAGCCTCTCCGGCGGCGGACTCCATTCGCGCAGCCTCACCGTGGAGATGTCGCTTGCCGCAGAAGGCGTGAGCGACCGGGACATCATGGATATTTTAGAGCAGGGAAGGCTCAGCGCCCACACCGAAGATGCCGAGAAAGATC
>CAZRJZ010000110.1:845-5716 GCA_964600465.1 uncultured Rickettsiales bacterium | reverse complement strand
GGTGCTGCGAAGAGACGGAAATACCGGCCTCGCGTCCGCAGGATTACTCTTTCCGCGGCAATATAGTAGAGGCTATGCGCGCCTACAGAGGAGCGAGTATTCAGATGGCCGATGTAAGCCGTATCATTGCAATTGGGTCAGCGGGTATGATGGCCGCGGTTGGCAATGCCCGGCATGATATTTTAAAATCTCCGCACACGGCTATAGGCAGTATCAATTCGCCTATGCAATGCATGATGAAAGAAATCTGCGCGCAATGCCTACAGGAGCACAAAAATCCTGAAACCGGTGAGATATCTTACGTCTATTCCTGCTTTAATCAGGATCAATGTTTGGATGAGGTTTCGTTTCCGCATTTACAGGCGCGGCTCAAACAGAATGCTTTGCAAGAAAAGCTTACCGCCGCCTGGATTAAGGAATGCTTAAAAGTAAAAGCGCCAGTTTAAATCGATGTTGCTGGATTGATTTTCAAACACAATGCCGTAGCCGGGCAGTAGTTTGAACCTGGCTTCGCCATCGTTGGCTTTTATATACCGGTAACCAAGCAACACTTCACTCTTAGATAAAATATTGACCGCTGGTATTTCATAGGCCACGCCGGCCATAAACTGCTCACCAAATACCCAATCCGAGAGTTTTTGCGTCTCGGTAGCCTGGCTATTGTCAGGGTAAATGACTCTCACGGTTCCTTCCAAAACGCCGCTTAAGTGCATGGCTCCCAGTCCAGCGCCAATATACGGCGTGAATAATGTCTCATTCGGATAATGAAAGTAAGCGTTTGCCATAAGGGCGGTGTTGGTTTGCGGTTTTTGTACCGTACCACTAGGACGAGACGATGTATCCACACCCGTTTGCGAGTCTACCGAGTTGCCATACCTTGCCATTTCAAACTCGGCGGAAAAATAAGGAGTAATATCGTAACCTACAAAAGCACGCATCCCAAATCCTTGCTTGAATTTGAAGGAGGAGCGGGAAAATATACGCAAGTCGTTGTTAAAGCGAGTAGTGTAACCATCCAGAAAAACGAGCGAGCCGCCAAGCCCGGCGTACCATTGAGGAATGTCGTTTCCCCGTATGTCTTTTGCAGCGTTTACTGTTGAGACAGATCCTAGGATGAGGCAAAAAGCAATGAGGATGTGTTTCACAGACATATTTCCTTCAAAGGCAGATGCAACTCCCGCCGCAATGTTTGCAGCGCCTCCAACTGTAACGGACTAGCTTCCCCTTCTATATTGCTTATGCGAATGAGCATCTGGCATAGCTCTTCTTTCTCATCCACATCAAGCCGTTGATTTAGAAGGGGTGCAAACAGGCGTATCGCTTTGGCGGTCGATGGCGCCAGGCTGGAAAGCCAACGGCAAAACTGAAAACTCTCTTCTGTGGCATTGCCCATTTTTAGGCCATGCTGCATTTCCCACTGAATCGATTTAAGCTGCGCTTGCGTATAGTCGCCGTCCAGCCTGGCAATGAGCAGCATCAAAACCGTAGCGGCTTCCCGTGGGTCGTCCAACGTCTTAAACGGAGCGTCTACAGCGCCTTTATTGCGCTTCCACTGGCGGTAAGAACCGCGTGCTTTATATACCGCATCGGCCAGCTCGTGTGTGGCTTCTGCGGCTACACGCACTCGCCAGAGCCATACGGCTACGGTAAGCACCAGGGTAATAAAGCCAAGCAAAAAAGGCATGCTGAGTGTTCAGAAAAGCATAAAACTAACGCTTCGCTGCTTTTAGCTGACCTTCTCTTAATTGTAAAGCAATATTAATAAGTTCGCGCTGTTGTTTTTCATGGATTTTGAGATATCCTACCGCCGGAGATGCCGCTGCGGCCCTTCCGGCATAGATAACGCGCTCATTGAGCCGCCCCATGTCCACCAGCAACTCTTCCATATGGGGAGCCATAAAGAACCATGCTCCCATGTTTTTGGGCTCTTCCTGGCACCAGACGATTTCGGCATTTTTGTAGCGTGCGAACTCTGCTTTTAACTCTTTGGCAGGGAAGGGATAATACTGTTCCGTGCGGATAATGGCCACGTCCTTGATGCCTTGCTCTTCCCGGGCTTCCAGGAGGTCATAATAAACCTTACCGGAAGTAACTACCACCCGCTTAATTTTATCATCCCGTACCAGTTCCGAGCTTTCTCCGATCACACGCTTAAATTGCGCGCCTTCGGCCATCTCTTCCAGATTAGAGACAGCAAGCTTATGGCGCAGCAGGGATTTTGGCGTCATCAGGATCAGAGGCTTGCGGAATTTACGGTGCAACTGCCGGCGCAGAATGTGGAAATAATTCGCGGGCGTGGTGCAATTGGCCACTTGCATGTTGTCCTCTGCGCAAAGCTGGAGGAACCGTTCCAGGCGCGCGCTGGAATGCTCAGGCCCCTGACCTTCATACCCGTGCGGCAGCAGCATAACCAAGCCGGACATGCGCAACCATTTCACTTCTCCGCTGGCAATGAACTGGTCTATAATCACTTGGGCGCCGTTGGCAAAATCCCCGAATTGACCTTCCCATAACGTTAAATGGTTTGGCCTGCCCAGAGAGTAGCCGTATTCAAAACCAAGAATAGCGAATTCCGAAAGACTGGAGTCGATCACCTCGTATTCCGCTTTATCCCCGCCAACATGGTTCAAGGGGATATAACGGGCCTCGGTATCCTGATCCACCAGCACTGAATGACGTTGAGAGAAAGTGCCGCGCCCACAATCCTGACCCGACAAGCGCACGCCATATCCTTCGCGCATCAATGTGCCGAAGGCCAACGCTTCTGCGGTAGCCCAATCGATCCCCACGCCGGATTCCATCATTTTTTGTTTAGCGTCTAACTGGCGAACGATCTTGGAGTTGACCTTAATATTCCCGGGCACATGAGCGAGTTTCAAGCCTACGTCCTTAAGTAAGTCTATTTTTACCCCGGTTTTCCCCTCGGAGGAGTCGCCTTTGGATTTTTCAAATCCTGCCCATTGACCTTCGAGCCAGTCGGCTTTATTGGGCTTGAAATTCTTGGCCGCTTCAAACTGCTTGTCAAAGAAGGCGCGGAAACTAGAAAATTCTTCTTCCACCTGCTCTTTGGTGAGCGTGCCGTTGGCCACCAGCCGGTCTGAGTAGATCTCGGCAGGCAATTTATGTTTGGCGATTTCCTTATACATAATGGGCTGCGTGAACATTGGTTCATCGGACTCATTATGACCGTATTTGCGGTAGCAGAAAATATCCACTACCACGTCACGTTTGAATGTCTGGCGGAATTCCGCCGCCATTTGGCACACAAACCAGACCGCCTCCGGATCATCGCCGTTCACATGAAAAATAGGCGCCTGCACGGACTTGGCAATATCGGACGGATAAGGCGTGAACCGGGAGTATTTGGGGCTGGTGGTAAACCCGATCTGATTGTTTACAATCACATGGACCGTACCGCCCGTACGGTAACCCCGCAATTCTGAAAGCGCCAGCGTTTCCGCCACCGATCCTTGTCCGGCGAATGCGGCGTCCCCGTGGAGCATGACTCCGACTACGGAAGATTTATCTTCGATATCTCCCATAATATCCAATTTTGCCCGAACCTTACCCGCCACCACCGGATTCACCGCTTCCAAATGCGAAGGATTGGCAAGCAGCGACAGATGCACGGTGTTCTCGCCGAATGTGCGGTCGGAGGAGGTGCCAAGATGGTATTTTACGTCCCCGGAAGCATCGATACTTTCGGGAAAATCCAGATTGCCGTGAAAAATGGAGAGCAACTCCGCGTAAGGCTTACCCATGGTGGTGGTAAGCACGTTCATGCGCCCACGGTGCGGCATGCCGAACACCATTTCCTTGGCCCCCATGCTGCTGGCGGTGCGGATAATGGCCTCCAGGCCGGGAAGCATGGCATCCCCGCCTTGAGAGGAGAAACGTTTAGTGCCAGGGTATTTTACTTGCAAAAATTGTTCAAACGCTTCCACTTCCACCAGCTTTTTCCAGATAGTTTTTTTGTCTTCATCGGAAAGCTCCGGGTGTCCACGCACCGATTCAATTTTACGCTGCACCCAGCTTTTCTGATCCGGAAACTGAATATGCATAAACTCCACGCCAATGGTGCCGCAGTAGGTTTGGCGCAGGATGGAGAGAATGTCTTTCAGTTTTGCCTTGCTCAGACCTAAGACCCCATCCAGGAAAATCTCGCGCTCCATATCCGCCTCGGTAAAGCCGTATTGCGCCGGATCCAGCTCAGGATGGTAGTCGTTTACCTCCAGGCCAAGCGGGTCGAGGTTGGCGATCAAGTGGCCGCGCACGCGGTAGGCACGCACCAGCATCATCGCCCGAATGGAGGCATGCGCATGCTCTTCCATTTGGACCATATTCGAACCTGGCTGGCCGGCCGTTTTGCCTTTGCCGTCCTTGGCCTTTTTAGCCGCCTCCGCCGCAGCCTCCGCATCCACCGCGCCGATGACTTGCGTTTTTACCTTCGCCCAGGAAGGCGAAAGAATCCCTCGCCCCGCCCCGCTCGAAGATTCTTTAAAAAAATCTCTCCAGGACGCATCCACGTTTTGGGGATTCTCCAGATAGCGGTCATACAATTCCTCAATAAGCGTGGCATTGGAGGCAAAAAAAGGGGTGGTGGATTCAAAAGTATTGGTCATGCAAAATCCTGCTAAATTCTACCGTTAAGGGGGCTGATTATTTTCTTTTTTTGCCTAATTTGCAAGCGCAAGAAGCGTCGTCCGCAGGGGGCTTGCGATTCTATGCCGCTTTTTCTTTCTTTTTTGCTTCCACACGCGGCAAGGTAACGCCTTTTTGTCCCTGATACTTGCCTTTACGGTCTCCGTAAGACACTTCGCACAAGCTGTCTGCTTTTAAAAAGAGAAACTGGCAAGCGCCCTCGTTAGCGT
>CAZRJZ010000110.1:0-835 GCA_964600465.1 uncultured Rickettsiales bacterium | reverse complement strand
CGTATATTTTTGCAGGCAGCGGGGTGGTATTGGAAAACTCCAGTGTCACATGTCCCTCCCATTCGGGTTCCAGAGGGGTAACGTTCACAATAATCCCGCAACGCGCATAGGTGCTTTTTCCCACGCAAATCACCAGTACGTCGCGCGGAATGCGGAAATATTCCACCGTACGCGCCAAAGCAAAAGAGTTGGGAGGAATAATGCACACCTCGCCCTGACGGTCTACAAAGCCGTTACTGGCAAAGGATTTAGGATCGACCGTGGCGGAGTCTATATTGGTGAAAATTTTAAACTCATCCGCCACGCGCGCATCGTATCCGTAAGAAGAAACCCCATAAGAAATTACGCCTTCCCGCGTGAGATTTTCTACAAACGGCTCGATCATGCCATACTGCCTGGCCTGAGTCCGTATCCAATGGTCGGGCATGATACCCATATACTATCCTATCGCTTGGTTAATAAGGCTTTATGCGCCAGCGTCGATCAAAAATCAACTGTGGAATTGCATTTCCCGCAGGCTTCGGCTATTCATTGCAACCATGAGAATGCGTTTTTTCCTTTCTATCCTTACGTTGTGCGCGGGTCTTAGCGGTTGCGGCCCCAATGTGGAGACACGCGGCTACACCCTGGAGAGCAACTGGAAGGACTGGCTGAAGCCCGGCGTTACCACCAAAGAAGATGTGATGGTGCAATTCGGCTCCCCCTCCACCGTTTCCACGTTTGGGGATGAGACCTGGTACTACATCAGCACCCAGCGCAAAAACCGGGCTTTCTTGAAACCGGCGATTACGGATCAGCAAGTGGTAAGAGTGGTGTTCGGCCAAGACGGCGTGGT
>CAZRJZ010000109.1:0-5763 GCA_964600465.1 uncultured Rickettsiales bacterium | reverse complement strand
CTGCATACATATTGCCATCGTTATCTATCGTAAATGCGCTTATATTAAAAGCCGTATCCAGCACCCCCGCTGCATCTGCCGTTACAATTTTTTGTGCGCTTCCGGCAAACTGCGGCACTTTAATTGTATCAAAATTTAAAACAACTCCTTTGCCGTTGGTTGTTAGTTCGACTAAGCTATCCGTTGTGCTTATATGTAGTTGTATCTCGTTTGCGGATGTGTCCATTACGTCAATATGTACGTGTCCTACGCCTGTACTTGAATCAGAATGAAATTCTATCTGCGCAACGTGCGCCCCCGTGTTGCTATTCCTCTGTCCGATTTCAAGAGATATGTCATTTGCAAAGCGACTATCTGTGGAGAAGCCGTTTATATGTCCGTGTAACCTGTTGGAGAAACTTGAAATGCTGTCACGGTAGCTGATGCCGCCACCAATAAGTGTATCTCCAACTATGAAAAAGCTGGCATTGGCGAGAAATAGTTTCGTTCCATCTAATCCTACTATGCCTCCCAAAACGGAGAGTTTATTATCAGGCGTTGTAGTGCCTATGCCTACGTTGCCGTATGTGTTAATAAATAATTCAGTTGTAGTGTCAATAGGGTTGCCAGTTGAGTGCCTTATATGACTGAATGATAATGTTGAAGAATCTTGTTGTAACCATCCGTTTATATTTGTATCGCTATTTCCTGTGTTCTTAAATGTTAGTAACGATAATAAAGCATCATGCGCTAAAATAGTAGTACCATAACTTCTGCTTTGAGCGTCATAAGTCGCAGTTTGCTCTAAACTAAAATAAGATGTATCAATTTGGAATTGTCCTACCTCACCATTAGGGTTAGTTCGCAATACTTGTAATAAATGCGTTGGTGTAACCGTACCTATCCCTACATTCCCATTAGGAAAAAGATTCTGCACCCCGTTGAACCAACAGGAATCGTTCACTACTAACCTACCTTCAATCACTTGCCCGTTTTTGTTTAACAGGTTTTTATTTGAAGGTGATTGTACTGCCGTATTCGGTAACGTGTCGCGCTGCGCGAATAAAGCCGAATAAGCAATTAACAGAAAAATTGTTGTGATTAGTTTATTCATAGAATACCAAATATTGTGTTGATGCTGAAAGTCCTGAAAATGCGCCTGTGCCTGAATTAAATGTGTAAAGGTTTGTTCCGAGCAGCGTTCCGGCTCCGTTTGGGTCATATTCATACAGCAAAGGAGTCTTTCCGACCAGCGCTGCGACAGTTGCCGCCCCGCTGCCGTTGGTGGTGAAAGTGGTGCTATTTGTGTTTCCGCTTCCACCGCCACCGCCTCCCGCGCTGTTCCATCCGATACAAAAAGACATTCTTGCTGTTTTACAAATTATTTAAACATCGCTGCAAACTCTTCCTGCGTCACTGCCCGCACCAGCCTGCCTTCTTTATCCGTGAGCTTGCAGCACACCTGCTGCTCGTCATTGATATAAAATTCCATCTTCACCTCGCCCGGAAACTGTCCGCGCTGCACCGCCTCCTGCATGAGCAGGGTGCGGAAGGCCGGCATTACTTTCGTTTGGATAATCAGCTCAATCATGGTTTCAGTGTTCTTTATTTACTTCTACGCCTGTTACGATCGCCTTGGGCGGCTGGATCAGGAGCCCGCCTATGCCTGCCAGAAACAGCATCAGCGCAATGCCCTGGGCCGCCCGATGCTGAATGAGCACCACCACCAGGCTGGCGAGCAGGGCTCCCAGGCTGAGCGTTGGCACCATTCCAAAGCTCCAGTTTAATTTTGCTTTCATAGATAGCTATAGCCTCCAATCGTGTTAATAATGCGACTCAGAATCGTTTCCTTGCCATAAGTCACTTCTCCTGTCATGTGGTCAATGCTCGTTTTGATTTTGATAACAGGCACGTTTAACGCAATGCCTACCGCAAGCACTCCAAGAAACCACATCAGTATATTTTTCATGCTCGCTAAAATTTTTTATCCACGCACCGTCTCCAGCGTTACCAGGCTCGGATAGCCATAGAGCTGGGCCGGGATAGCCGGCACTTTAAAGCCGGAGGCAGGAGATAAGTAATTGGAAAATCCGGAATTTGTAAGCAGGTCCTTCACCTTTTTGGACAGGGTGAACTTAAAGGGCGACACGGCCAGCAGCGCAGTATCGAGCTCCAGGCTGCCCTTCACGGTGACGGTGAGGTTGCTGATGCCCGGCAGCACTTCCTGCGTCTGCACCAGCGCCAGGAAGATATCCTTCAGCTGCTGCTTCGGGTTGATGGTGACGGTGAAGCTCGTGGTGGTTTCGCCTTTGTTGGCAATCACGACCGGCTCGGGCTTCTGCACGCTGTTCACCTTCACCCCGTTAATCAGGATGTCATACGACTGGTTGAGGATGGTGATATCAATATCGCTGCTGTTGGCAATCTTCAGGTAGACGCGCACCACGATGCCGGCAGGCGTGCTTTCAAGGATTTGCAGCCCGTCAAAATCGGGGCGCATCCCGATAAGGCTTTCCTTCTGCCTGCGGGTGTAGGCGATGGCGCCATAGCCGATGCCTCCTGCAAGCAGGAGCGCGAAAAGGAAGAAGAGGAGCTTTTTCATGTTATTTAGCGTATTTAATCGCGGTGCCGATGGCCACCCCGGGATTTTTAGCGAGCCCGTAAATGAGCAGGCCGATGCCGGCTGTTACCATCAGCGTAATCAGAATCGTGACAACCGGAATGAGCTTGCCGAAGATATTGATGCTTTTACCCAGCGAAGCGGTAGTGCTGCTGATTGCTTCTGCAGTATTACCCACTAAATCCTGGGCACCCACAATCACCTTGGTGGCGGTATCGCGCACATCAATATCCCGCTTCAGCCAGTAATCAATCCAATAAGAATCGTATTTGCACGTCAGGTATTGCTTGTCATACCAAGACTGCTGCTGCCAGTATTGGTTAAAGCGCCTGTTTGCCTCTTCCCTGCCGAACTTTGCCTCTAAAGCATCATTCCAGGCAATCCAATCAATGCACTCCCACCCGGAATCTGTCCAGCCGCCTGAAAGGTCAGGAACGCTTTCCCATGTGATATTCTTGGTGGCGCCCATCGCTTAATTCTTCAGATACGTGTAGGTGTTGGAAAATCCATAGAGGTTGGCAAAGCTGCCAAAGCCGCCCAGCTGGCTCAGGAGCGCATCCTTGGTGCAGATGGTTTGTGCCGGGCAGGGCGCATTGATGCACTGCACCGTTTGATAGCTGGTGCGATAACCGGCCGGGCATTTGCCATCGGAAGAGATCCAGGAGTTGTTGCCGGCAGGAGGGTTGGTGCTGGATGGCGCGGTGACGGCAGGAGTGGCGCTGCCTACGCCTGCACCGGTGCCGGTATCCACAGGCGTGCCTGCGCCTGGCTGCCTGTTGCGTTTTTTCTCTAACAGCTTCGGTCCGATGGCGAAGCTGACGCCCGTAAGCACAAGAAATAATCCGATAGTAATAAAAAGAGGTTTCATGATACTATTTTTAAAAACGATTCATCGTTGGTTGTACGATATTGCCTGCGCGCAGCCCACCCATCCAGGTTTCTACAATTTGCGAGGCGGGCATCTGCATGATTACAGTACCGGGCTGGAAAAAGCTCCTGCGCGGCTCCGGGATGATCACCAGCCCGTTGGCCTGCACTTCCCCTGCATCGGTAAATGCGGGTGAAGCAGGGTTGCGGGCAAGATTAGACGAACGATTGCCGTTTGCCTCATCTCCCGTGGCAAGGTTTACAGACCTGTTTCCCTCAGCCGCATCATCTCCGATCAGGTTTGCGCGGTCAGAGCCGCAATAATGCTGCCCCAGCATGTTGAGGCCGGAATTAAAATTTGATTTGCCCTTACAGCCGCAGCCGCCATCCGCATGAGCAGCGCCTTTGCAGCCACAGCCTCCGTCTGCATGAGCGGTGCCGGCACGTTTTGCCAGCAGCTCTTTCTGCCGGGAGAAAAAGTAGCCAATCGAAAAAAAGCCTATTACAGCAGCAAGCAAAGCGAGGACTGTTTTCACGGATTAATTTTTAGGTTGTAAATGCTTGGGCAGCTGTTGCACCGAAGGAATCATCCAGCTGACAGGCACCCGTTGCACATTATACACGTTAGAAAAGTTGGAAAACTGCGCAGGCTGTTCCGGGGTGGTGTCCACCCCTGACAGCTCTTTTTTCTGCTCGAGCTTTTCGATAATATTTGCGCTCACAATGCCGCCCAAAAAGCCGGTGAAGGCCAGCGTAAGCGTAATCTTGACTACTTCCATAAACGTAGGAAGCCGCAGCGGCATTTTCTGGAAAAAATTGATGATGTTCACCAGGATGAGCGCTTCGATAAGTCCCATGCCCACCTCAATGCCGGTGATGATCATTGTCATCTCCTTTTTCGAGGCTTTGAATTTTGCAGGCACGCCTGCTTCTGCTACTGTTGTTGCCATGGTCAGCAATTATTTAGTTATAATACAATCAATACCGCTGCGCCATCGGGCGCACAGTATAAAATCCTGCTTTATGCTCCTGCAAAAACGCCAGCGCCTCCGGGTCCTGCTTTTGTGCGGCTTCCTTAATCCGATTTTCTTCCAGCTTTTTAATGTAATGGTCAGCCAGCAAGCCGGTGGCATACCCGGTAGCGCTGAGCGCTAAAAAAGTAACCAGCAACTGCACAAAAGGCGGAATGGCAAACCGTTTGGCGGCTACACTAAACGCGGCTATGGTTTCAAAAATCCCTACAAAAGTGGAAACGCTTGCGATGACGATTCCGGATCTGCTGATACTCATAAAAATCTGTTTAGAATTAAAAAAAAGACGGAATTCGGGTTCGGTGCTAAAAGTATTTCATTCATTGATACCAAACCACTTGACGCAACACTTCACGCGCAACTTTTCATTTTAATATTGATAATAGTTTTTAAACCCAGGCTGCTCTTCCATTACTTCAAACGGACCAAAACAGGTCGTAAGCCTTACTTGTCCTGCCGGCTGGTTTAAAATCACGTTGAGCGGAAAAGGGGGCTGCGTTGTTTTCACAATGCGATAAATATTTCCATTCCCCTGCGGATTTTGCCGCGCTTCTTGCACTCCATGCCCACCTTCCAGCGGACCTGTGAAGTAAATGCGCGAGCCCGCCTGCAGCGGTAGCGGAGTCATGAAATAAACGTCATAGACGGTTACCAGTCCGAAATACATGGAGCGGGGCTTCACCTGAAACACCGTCACCGGATGCACACATTGCGGCATAAGAAAAGTTTAAAAGTTATTTGTGAAAACGATTCCATAAAAAAGTAAACAATAAAACCAGCAACCCCGTCACGCCCAGCCCGATACCGGCAAAGCGCACCGGGTAGGATTTCGAATATTCCACTGCCTTCGTCACGTTCTGCTGCACCGTTTCCGTGACCTGTGTCACCGTTTCGGTTACGGTCTCTTTTGCGCTCTTAAAGAAAGCAAGCAGCCCGGAATTCATCAGCGCCAGGCCTTCATCAATATCCGCATCGCTGATCATGCCGGAATAGCTCCTGCCCAGCTCATGATTCATCTGGGCACGCACAATCTTCTTCAGGTTCTCGCGGGTGGGCGTAATCTTCTCTTCAGGATGGATGCCTGTGTCAGCTGCAACGGCACGGATATAAGCCGTAGTATCATTTTCGGAAGGCGGGGCATATTCATAGATGAGCTTGGTGAGAGTATCCTTCTTATCGAGCCGGATATCATTCCCGATATCGGTCGCCATCGCCCGGATGCCCCAGGCACTATCTTTAAACACGAGAAAGCCCCCGTTGGTGACG